>JAAYPS010000196.1 GCA_012519655.1 Clostridiaceae bacterium
ATACGCTCATATCAAATCCTCCTTTAAAGTGATACAACTTTTCATTTATTACTGTTTTTAGTTATCATTATATACATGTTTTTATATATATACCATCACTGTATTATGTTTCCATACATGTCCAATAATAAGCATCACTATTGTTGAATATCCCAGTTCTTTAACTGTTATCTATTTTAGAGTTTCAAGGGAATCCTCTGTCTATCGACTGTATAACCTATTATAATCTATTTTTATACAGATAAAATCATCTGCTTTTTTGTGGGATAAAAGAACAACCGTCTCAACGTGACTGGTCCATGGAAATAAGTCTACTGGTTGAACTTCTTTTATTCCATAGCCATTGGCAGCAAGATGTTTCAAATCTCTTGCTAAAGTTGAGGGATTACAAGATACATACACTATCCTTTTTGGGAGCATATCTACCATAGTTTCCAATAGTGCTATATCACAACCTTTTCTTGGTGGATCTACAACTACAACGTCAGCTGTTATTGATTTTTCATACAGCTTTGGCACAATATCTTCAGCTAATCCACAAAAAAATTCTGCATTTGAAATATTATTGATTTTTGCATTTTGCTTTGCAGCCTCTATAGCTTCTGAAACCACCTCAACACCGATAACTCTTTTTGCTCTCTGTGCAAGAAATAATGAAATGGTGCCTATACCGCAATATAGGTCAAATACCGTTTCTGTACCAGACAGTTGTGCAAATTCAACTGCTTTTTTATAAAGTATCTCAGTCTGTATAGGATTTACCTGATAAAAAGACAATGGGGGTATGTGAAATGTTAACCCACCAAGATTATCTATTAGAGTTTTAGCTCCATAAATGGTTTTTACTTTATCGCCAAGTATTACATTGTCAGTTCTTTTATTTATATTTAGTATTATGCTTTTAACTTCAGGAATTCGGCATACTATATTTTGTACTAGCTTATCAAGTTTTGGTACTTTCGCATCTGTTACAACCAGTATAAGCATTATGTCATCAGTAGAATAGGAAACGCGGGTTATTATATGGCGAAGGATGCCTGTCCTTGTGTTCTCGTCATAAATAGGTATCTCTAGGTCTTTTATGATATCCATTACAACATTTTTTGTAGTTTCGCTTCCCACATGCTGTATCCCGCAACTATCAGAATCAATGATAGTATGACTACGTTTTGCGTAAAATCCCGATATAGGACCGTTGCTATCCATACCCACGGGATACTGAGCTTTGTTTCTATAATTCATCGGCTTTTCCATACCAATAACGGGATTTACATGAATCCCTTTAAATCCGCCTATTCTTTCAAGATTATCCTTAACAACTTCATGCTTAAACCTAAGCTGCATATCATACGTCATATGCTGAAGGCTGCATCCTCCACACCTTTTATATACCTGACAAAACGGTTCACAACGCTCAAGACTTTTGGTTATCCATTTTTCTACTCTAGCTATGGCATAATTTCTTGCAACTTTAATTATCTTTGCAATGACTCTTTCGCCTTTTATTGCACCTTGCACAAAAACTGCAATGCCTTCCACTTTTCCAACTCCCATTGCTTCGTGCGTCATGCCTGTTATATCAATTTCAAATATATCATTCTTCTTCATTAATACAACTCCAGTTCAATTACGATTAAAATATACATGTTTAGTATACCACTAATGGTAGCATGATTTATTAAATTCTTACTAGAGATAGAGGACTTATTTATTAGGCTGCCACTTTGTAGCTAATCATGCATCCTGCAAAGTTGCGTATATATGTATAATTTGTACTCTAGACCATGCTTTCTGGAGCTCTGGGAATTGTCAGTTTAGCACATGTAGAAGACGGGCGCCGCGTATATATGAGCTTCTTCAAAACCGATTCAGTACTTATGTCTAATTCTTTAAGAGCACAAAAGAACCGTCCCTCTGTGTTCTGTGTTATAGGATTTTTTCAATTTCGTTGGCAGGCATAGGTCTATAGTAATAATATCCCTGCACCTCATCGCAAGAGTGTTTTACTAGAAAGTCAAGTTGGGTTTTTGTTTCAACACCTTCTGCAATAACCTTTAAACCCATAATTTTTGCAAGATGAATAATAGCCCTTACAACTGACCGATCCTTTTCTGTTTCCTCTATACCTCTAATGAATTGTATATCCAACTTAATGCGATCAACAGGTAAGCTCTTCAGCCGCCTGAACGAAGAATATTCAATACCAAAATCATCTATTGTTATTGTTACTCCAAGGGCTTTCAATTGGGTTAGTATATCAATAAGATTATCTGCATCATTATCAAAAATACTTTCTGTTACCTCTAGCTCTAAGTATTGTGGGGGCAACCCTGTCTTTACTATAATATTCTTTACTTCTTGTACGAAACCTTCGGTTTTCAACTGGTGAACTGATATGTTTACAGCTACCTTCATTTCGGGATAACCCTTTTCATGCCAAATTCTATTCTGCCTGCAAGCAGATTCCAAAACCCAATTTCCAATTGTGTTAATCAGCCTGGTTTGCTCGGCTAATGGAATGAATATTTTAGGACTTATTATTCCTTCCTCAGGAAGCCACCATCTAGTTAACGCCTCAAATCCAACTATGTTTTTTGTTTCAAGATCAATCTGAGGTTGATAGTAAACTACCAGCTGTTCTCTTTCAATTGCGCGATACAGTTTGTTCGTCAACTCCATTTTCTCTAAAACAGTATCTTTCATCTCTTTGGAGCAAAATAGAAATTGGTTTTTTCCCAACTCTTTTGCATTATACATTGCAGTATTTGCATTATTAATTAATATCTCATAATTTTCCCCATCATATGGATATAATGAAACACCTGCGCTAACTGTAATGAAAAACTCACGATCATCAATTTCAATAGGTTGACAAATAACATTAGTTAGTCTATGCATGATGTTGATGGCCTCATCTATATCAGAAAGCTGGTTGAGCATTATAAAGAATTCGTCGCCACCGAAATTTGCTACCAAATCCTGATCGCTAGTATTTTTCGTAAGTATATCTGCAACTTCAAGAAGAACTTTATCACCAATATCATGCCCCATTGTGTCATTAATTGATTTAAATGAATCAATGTCCATGGATACAACTGCAATAATCTGTTCAGTCATTTCAGCGTTCTCAATTTCCTCTTGCAAGCGAATTTTAAACAGAGTGCGATTGGGAAGCTTAGTTACCTGATCGTAATATGCAAGAAATTTATTTTCTTCTTCAGTCTTAATTTTAAACAGCATATCCGAAACCATTCTAGCCACAATTTCTATAAAATCTGAAGAATCCAGCTCCCATTCCCATAATGGTTTTGATGAATTAAACCCGAGCATTCCAATAATTCTGTCTTTTTCTTTTAATGGCAGACTAACCATGCCTCTAATATTATGTTCATCAAGACGCTTTTTGAACCTTTCTGCCACTTGCGGCAATATTTGCGTATCATGTAGCTTTACTACTCCTTCAGTTTCAAAAAGTTTAAACACTCTAGGAACCGTCTCGGTATCAAACACTTCAAAACCCCTGCGGCAAGTTATTGCTCCGTCTGCTGTCCACTCACAAATATATTCGGGTTTTAGCAAATCTTTTTCATATAATACAATATATGCATTTTCAGCTTTAATAAACTCTCCGCATTTCTCAAGTACAGTATATAGTACTTCGTCTTTATTCCAATCTTCGGTAGAAATAAATTCGCTTGTTATTTCATACAGAAGGTTCTCTTTCACATTATGATATGTATTTTCTTTAATACTTACGCTATAGATATTGTTTACAAATATAGCTAATGCGCCTGAAATAATTGTAAATATAAGTCCGAGAAGATAATGCGACATGGTAACTTGAACTATAACAGAGGGTGCTATTGCCATTGCCATTATTTGTGTCATAATTGATGTAGTGAATATGGAATATACTTGAATACGATTATTAAATAATATACATATGAAAAGTAATAAAACCACAAATGCCCAAACGATAAGACTTCCATATTCAATATATCGTAAGGTTATTGCAGGAATACTTAAGGAACAAACCATAACAACTAACATTTCTTTGAGAATAAAATTTAGCTTTGAGTTGTCAACTACAAGAATGATTACTCCTGAAATGAGCAAGAATAAACTGAACTCATAAGCATTAGGTATACCTGCAAACTTTTGATAAATAAAATTGAAAATGCTTGCTATAGCATACCCATAGCCCAAAACCTTATATAGATAACGATAGCCGCCTTTATTACCAAATAATCTGTTGTTTGGTTCTGAATCCATTGTTCTATTACGATTTACTGCATAACCAATTGCTCCACACGGTATTAATGCAAAAATAACAGCATATCTCGGAAGAGTTATATTCAAAATGACAGGTATTATATATGATAAGGTTCCAAGTAGATAGGATATAATGTAACCTACTGCTAAAACCTTTAGCAGATAGCGTTTGTTTTCATCTTGTAATCTCTTTCTTGTTGAAAACAATACCACTAAGTTTACAACCATGAATCCAATAGAATATACATAATATAGATAATCCCATATATCATAATTAACGACACCAACCCACCCATAATTTGTATAAGTAAAACTATCTGCATTTTTGCCCATGAGTGGGAGAATTGTAAATGCAAAGAGCATCACTAAACCTGGTGAATATAACATTAAATAAAGACACCATTTTTTTATGATTTTTTCTTTTCCGGTAAGTATTAGCGTAAAGTGCAATAACAGTCCAGGTAATAGTCCCCATCCGATCGGAGCTAGTAGATGTCCTATCATTGCAATCTTTTCATTAGCTGCTGCTACAGTAATGGAAAGACCTAAAGACCAAACTGAAAGAGCACAACAAATAATGAATACTAGTTTTTTTGATATACTTTTATTAGCTTCATATGAGGCGTATAATCCATATGTGAATGATATTCCTGCACTTGCTAATAAAATACTTCCCAAAAACATTGAGTATGACATCATAACCCCCCATTATTTATCATGCTCTATAATAGATATTACTATATTTCATATACTAATCATTTTTTATTTCATATACTAATCGCATTGTTATGTTAAATATAATCTTGCTATCTACAGGGAAATATAATATGGATGTTCTGAGGTTTTTATATTTACCAGCCCAGCTGCTGATTAACTCTGCTAAAAACGCATGCACTCACTTTACCCTATTTGAACATCAAGCTAACAACATAACTTAATATATTTCAACATCCTACCCTATATATGCCTTATGATAGGTTTTCTTTCCTTTACGGAGTTTAACACCTTCTTTTAATTGCTCTCTTGAAACGGTGTAATCGATGTCTTGAATCTTTTCATCATTAACTTGTAGTCCACCCTGCATAATCACACGCCGAGCTTCGCTTTTAGAGGATGTTATACCGCATTGAACCATTAAGTCCATAATCTTTATTATACCATCAACTAAATCATCTTCTTTAATTTCAGTAGATGGCATATTAGAATCATCAGTACCTGTAACAAAAAGAGCATGGGAAGCCTTTTGTGCTCCTTGTGCTTCTTCTTCACCATGAATCATCTTTGTCAACTCATAAGCTAAAATTTCCTTTGCCTCATTCAGTTGACTGCCTTCCCATTTGTCCATTTCGTTAATCTGTTCAAGTGGTAAGAAAGTAAGCATACGTAAACACTTTAGAACATCATCGTCACTGACATTTCTCCAATACTGGTAAAAATCAAATGGAGATGTCTTGTTAGGATCAAGCCAAACAGCACCACTTGCTGTTTTCCCCATCTTATTGCCTTCGGAATTCAACAGTAGAGTAATAGTCATAGCATAAGCATCCTTGCCCAATTTACGACGAATCAACTCCTTGCCACCAAGCATGTTCGACCATTGATCATCTCCACCAAACTGCATATTACAACCATAATTTTTAAATAAATAGTAAAAATCATATGACTGCATTATCATGTAATTTAATTCAAGAAATGACAAGCCCTTTTCCATCCTTTGCTTATAGCAATCAGCACGCAGCATATTATTGACTGAAAAATGCGAGCCAATATCACGAATGAATTCGATATAGTTCAATTCTAAAAGCCAGTCTGCATTATTGACCATAATGGCTTTGTCTTTGCCAAATTCAATAAACTTCTCCATTTGCTCCTTGAAGCGGTCACAATTATACTGAATTGTCTCAGGTGTCATCATAGAACGTAAGTCAGTCCTGCCCGACGGGTCTCCAATATAACCCGTTCCACCTCCTATTAGGACTACGGGCTTGTTTCCAGCCATCTGTAAACGTTTCATAAGGCACAATGCCATAAAGTGACCAACATGCAAAGAATCTGCAGTTGGATCAAATCCAATATAAAATGTTGCTTTACCCTCATTAATAAGCTCTCTTATTTTTTCTTCATCGGTAACTTGAGCAATTAAACCACGTGCTACTAGTTCCTCATAAATTCTCATTTTGCACTCTCTCCTTCTCATAACCAAAAATAACGAAAAACCCGCTGCTCCAATTCGGAACAGAGGGTAATATTGTAGTAACTCCTCTGACTTAGAAGTCTTTGACAAAACTTCTTAAAACAAGTGCGTATACACTCGTTCTCGATATTGGGCGAACCCATAACAATTTTTAATAATGCAATTAAAGACATTCTAATAGAATTTACCATAAAAGTAAAGCCCGAAAAAGTTTATCAGTAAAAATTTATTTAATTCTTCAAATTGTAATGAATTTGTATTATAATAGTTACTAGCTTGTAATTATTTCTATAATATTACAAATATATTGTACCATACTAAACAAACAACAAGGATTAAATTAGATCTATTCTTGACAAAATCACAAAAGTAAGCAAAAATTCCATTGTTGAAGTTAACAAGCAAAAGTATATTATTATTAAAAAGAAGCAAGCAGGGATTTTATTATTTCATAAGTAAGCAAGCATAAGTTCTATTATTTTGAAATAATAAGAAGAAATATTAATAAACCAAGGAACAAAGGTGAAATCATGAGGAAGAAAAAAGGCAAGGTGCCAAGGACTAAAAAATACGTATCATTAATGATAGTGCCCCACAATTCAAACAAAGTACTTACCTGGAAAACAACCCGTCCTTTCACTAAAATTATATCTTTATTAGCATCGTTTTTGCTCATAATTGTTACACTCTTAGGTTACCTCTCAATGGTTATACGAGAGAACCAGAGCCTACGCAACCAATATAGTTCATTGAATGCATTTTTTGAAGAGCAGCAAGATTTCGTTAAGGCGAACATCTCTACTTTATCCCAAGTGGAGTATCTTGATAATATATCAAAAGACAAATTAGAAGAGTTTAGTTATCAGGTTCAAAATTTAACTGAAAACTATATTGACAAAGAAATGGAAAAAATTACAATAAGTCGTTCATCTATTTCAGAAAACCCCAACAGCTCCTTTATAGGTGAAATATTAGAATTAAAGGCCTTATTGGCATTTCTTGAGGAAGCAGACAAACAAGAAGATGAACTTTTTACTGAACTATCCGACAAAAAGAACGAACTGGAGAATTATCTTAACCATTTGCCTCACTTTTGGCCTACAAAAGGTATTATAGAGTCTGATTATGGAAACCGTCTGCATCCCATTCGTAAAAGATATATGGAACATACTGGTGTAGATATTGGTGGTAAAAAAGGCGCTCCAATATATGCCGCTGCATCCGGTACTGTCGTAGCTGCTGGCAAAAACGGCGGTTATGGCTACTGTGTCGATATTGATCATGGTAATGGTTTAGTAACAAGATATGCTCATTGCTCTAAAATTCTTGTGAGAAAGTGGCAGAAGGTGGGAATTGGGGACAAGATTGCCGAGGTAGGCGATACTGGAATTGCAACTGGTCCTCATCTTCATTTTGAAATATTGTTAAAAGGAACTCACATCGATCCAGTAGTGTTTATTGGTACAAAGAACAATAGCTTTTAGTAGGAACTATACTTTATAAATGAGCTTTGTATTTCGCAAAGTTTTGTGAGTTTTAATGCGAATCTCATAAGTAGTTACTTTGATTTAGGATAAATTAAATTATGTGGAGGCTGGTAAATATGAGAAAACGTAATGTAGCAGCAGTTATGGACACCGTTATTGGGGAACACACAACCTTTACAGGAAAAATTGAGTCTGAAGGCTCTATAAAAGTAGAAGGGCGGGTTGATGGCGATATTAAAGCAGGAGGCGATATAACCATTCTTGCAAATGCCGTTGTCGTAGGAAACATATGGTGCAAAAACATAATACTATCCGGCACTGTTACCGGAAATATTCATGCAAAGGGCACTCTTCATCTTGAATCCACTAGTCGCTTAAAGGGCGATGTGGAAATACATAGTCTTGTTACAGATGAGGGTTCCACTTTCGAAGGAAACTGCAAGATGACTGAACCAACAGCTGACACCGATGACAAGAAAAAAAAATGGGATTTCAAACGAAGTGAACCAACCAAGTCAGTCGTAGAAGAAAAAGAGGGCTAAGCCCTCTTTTTTATACACAAATTATTATTTTTCTTTACTCAAATACTATCAAACTATTCCAGTCCAAGTTGGCAGCAAAAGATTACATTATACTATAGTAAATCCGTACTTTCTGGGTAAAGTGTTCGGTCTCATGCGAGCAAAAGAGTATATAATACTATAGTTAATGATTACTGCTTAATATTTTCCTTTCTGCCCGGCCGATTTAAGAACATAAGAACTGTCATAAGAACATCCATTGCTATCATAGCAACAAATGTCCAAAAATAATATATTGGCTGGTTTAACTTAAACCCTTGCAGTGGTAGTGCCAAGATGAACATAATTGGAACACCTAGAAAAACTGCAAACCCACTGCCAAGTACAAGGTTTTCTGGTACTCTGGATTTCGAATATGGATCAACCTCTCTGAGTAGTGCAATTCCAGTTGTAATTGTTCCAGTCCACATTCCATATAGAGCTGCATTATGTTCAAGTTGTTCTTCGGTATAAATCAACTTACATATAAAATAAGTATGGAACATAGTATATATTCCACCTACAGTAGTGATAATAAGTATAGGCACGAGATTCTCTCTCAATACAGTTATAGAGATTGCAGCCAATGATGCAGTGATCATAAAATCAAATGATGATGCAGAAATCTTTTGTAATAAGTAGTTATCTGCGTAATTTACACGTATGACACGTTTTACCCTCATTTTATCCATGAAAAGACGTATACCAAAGGCAACAACAGTACCTACCAGGAAGTTGAAACCCCATAGCATATCTGAAACTGTTTCTCCAAAAGTACCCAGCGGGACTAAAATCTTTCCAAATGCTACAAGTAATAAGTAAGTCACCAAATATGCTGAACCGATCAAAAATAGTTGAATTGTTAAATCATCGATATGAATACTCTTTGGAACAGAAATTGTGTGCTTTCTTGAAGATTTTTCAATCTCCATATCTTTGACTTCTTGGATACCATATTTCTTCTGATTCTTATAAACTCTTTTCAGTAAGAAGTTAACAAATGGTACCCCACCGATCAATGCCCACAAGAATCCGAAATTTGCTACTGCAAGACCAATATTAGCACCATTAGTAAATCCACTTTCCTCCCACTTAATTCCAATATTTACAGCTTGTCCAGGCCCCTGAGCAAAGCCTAAAGGTAATAACATCCCCATTGGAGGAAACATATCAGGAAAAAAATATTTTGCCAAAATTAACGATATAGCTAATCCCAGTATCCCATGCGACATGTATGTTTTTACTATGGCGTAGCCAGTATTAGCTATATCCTTATTCTTCTTCTTATTTCTATCCTTCAAAGCCAATGCAATAAATCCAACAGCCATAAGGTGTGCTACAAGAAAACCTAGCTCATGCTGAATCCTTTGCAACTGTTCCTCGGTGAGCCATCCAAAGACATATCGGGCAAGTTGAAGACTTATAAATCCTATTGCTCCTGCAAGCATGGAAGTTGGCATCAGATGCCTTTGAAAAATCTTGACTCTTAGCTTTAAAACCGTTGCTAATGCTAAACATGCAGCTATTCCAGAAAAATAAAGCGCAATTGACCATCCGTTTTCCATAACTACTCTCCTATCATTTATTAGTGATTATGTTGCTTAATTCAATTCTTATATCAAAAAATATTGCTATATCGAATCCATTAAGTATATCTTATATTGTTTTCTTAAAGCTTAGTTTCTTCTCAGTACGATTAATTAAGCGCACAATATTCTCTTTATGGCGAACAATTATTAGTGCTACCATAAAAATTCCTAATATTATTAATGTTATAGGTAAATTAAAAATAAACGATATTAGAGGCCAAAAGGCCGCAGCAACGATGGAGCCAAGAGAGACATACCTTGTAAATGCTACTACAATGATAAAGATTCCAAGGCATATAAGCGCGGGTATAGGGCTGATGTATAGCATAACTGTAAAAGTTGTCAATACACCCTTTCCGCCTTTGAAAGAAAAAAAGATGGGCCAATTGTGGCCTATAACTGCTGCAAGACCAGCAAAGTACATTCCAATATATCCGAAAGTCTCGATATTACCAACTAGTAACCCACCAATAACACACGCAATAATACCTTTCAGAATGTCAATAACTATTACAGCAATTGCAGCATTCTTACCTAAGATTCGTAGTGTGTTCGTAGTTCCAGCATTCCCACTACCGTGTTTCCTAATATCCTTTTTATAAAAAACTTTTCCAATAATTAAAGAGCCATTTAAACTACCAAACAAATACCCTATAATTATGGATAACGCAATTTTTAAATACATTAGAAAGTGTACCTACTTTCTCAAAGTTGTCTTTGTCCTTTTTCTCTGATTATAAGTCGAATTGGCGTTCCTTCAAAACCAAAATTTCTTCTCAATGTATTAATTATATATCTTTCATATGAAAAATGCATTAATTGTTTATCGTTTACGAATAAAACAAATCTTGGCGGCTTTATACCTACCTGTACCATATAATATATTTTTAGTCGTTTACCCTTGTCAGAGGGTGGCTGAACCATCGCTATGGCTTCGTTAAGTACATCATTGAGCATTCCGGTTTGAATACGAAAAGATGCCTGATCAAAAACAAAATCCACAAGCTCAAACAGTCGTTCAACTCTTTGACCGGTTTTAGCTGATATAAACACAACGGGAGCATAATCCATAAACTCAAGCTTATCAATGACTTCTTTTCGCATTTTTTCAAGAGTTCCTGTTTCTTTCTCTATTTCATCCCACTTGTTCACAGCTATAATACATGCCTTCCCCTGCTCATGAGCATACCCTGCAATTTTGGTATCTTGCTCTGTTACAGAATCGTTTGCATCAATCATAATAATGCACACATCGGCTCTATCAACCGCTGTCCAAGAACGAATCACGCTATATCTTTCAATACTCTCGTCTATCTTGCTCTTTCTTCTGATTCCAGCGGTATCTATAAAAATATATTTCTTGTCTCCGCGTTCTACAAAAGTATCAATGGCATCCCTTGTTGTTCCGGGTATATCGCTTACAATTACTCGATCCTCACCCAATATAGAATTGATAAGAGATGACTTCCCAACATTTGGTTTCCCAATAACCGCAACTTTTATAATATCTTCATCCTGTTCATAGTCCATATCCTCTGGGAAATGCTCATAAACTGCATCAAGTAAATCCCCAATGCCGAGACCGTGGATTGAAGAAATAGGATAAATCTCTCCCATGCCTAGATTATAAAACTCATATGCAGCAGGTGGAATATCACCGACATTGTCAGATTTGTTAACAGCTACAACTATAGGTTTTTGAGATTTTCTGAGTATTACAGCAACATCGTCATCGGCAGCAGTTAAGCCGGTTTTCATATCCAGCAAAAAAATTATGACATCTGCCGTCTCCACAGCTATCTCTGCCTGACGTAGCATCATTTTTTTTATATAATCCCCGGTAAATGGCTCAATTCCACCAGTGTCAATTAGGGTAAAATTCCTACCACGCCAATCAGCCTCTGCATAAATTCTATCCCTCGTTACTCCTGGAGTATCTTCAATTATTGATATTCTTTGTTTCGTTATATAGTTAAATAATGTTGATTTACCAACATTAGGCCTTCCAACTATAGCTACAACCGGCTTTGACAAATTCTCAACCTCCAAGTCAAACCACTTCGCTCAGTCATCGGTGATGTTCCACCGACCAAGGAAGCTAATTGATTTCATCTCATTATGGCCAACCTATAGAGGTTAGCATCTTATGAAGACAATGACAAAAGTTCACATATAATGATAATCATTAAAATTAGCCCTGTCAACGATTATCGGCTTTTAACATTTAGTCATGATATATATTCTAGTTTTCTGTGGTACTGTTCTTGTATACAATTGTTTATTCATTTTGCCACGATATACACTCTCGTTTTGTTCGGTACAGGGCTTTTATATAATAACATTGATTCCTTTAGCCATAATATGTGTTCCCAGTTTGTCAGTACAATTTATGGTGGTTATAACTGTCTGCGGCCATTTGTGGCATTTACAGGTCATCTGGGACTATGTCATTACGGATTATATCTTCATAGGTCTCACGGCGTACAATAAGACGATCTTTGCCATCCTTCACTAAAACTACTGGTGGTTTCCCAAGCCTGTTATAGTTCATTGCCATTGAGTAGTTGTATGCTCCAGTTGCAAGCACAGCTATTATGTCTCCTGCCTGAGTTTTTGGCATTTTAATATCCTTTGCTATTAAATCACCTGATTCACAGCATTTGCCTGCTATTGTTACAACTTCATCCTTAGTACTTTTAGGTTTGTTTGCCAATAAAGCAGTATACTCGGATTCGTATAATGCATACCTTGGATTATCACACATTCCACCATCTACAGAGATATATTTCCTTATGCCCTCAATATTTTTAACATTTCCTACTTCATAAAGAGTTATTCCAGCAGAGCCTACAATGGATCGTCCTGGCTCTATAAGGATAAATAACTCCTTAATTCCCTTCTCATTCGCCACTTTTTTAACCACTTTTGATACCGACTCAACAAACTTATCATACTCCAAATGAGCATCTTTTTCGGTATATCTTATTCCAAACCCACCACCAAGGTTTAATTCATTCAATTGAATATTTAGCTTATCTCTTATATCAGCGATAAAGTTAATCATGACCTCAGCTGTTTTCATAAAGGGTTCAAGTCCAAATATCTGAGAGCCAATATGGCAGTGAATCCCCACGACTTCTATATTCTCCATTTTAGCGGCTTTAGCAATAATATCATAGGCTTCCCCGTTCTCAATACCAACTCCAAATTTAGAATCAATTTGTCCGGTCATAACAGCCTCATGAGTATTCGCATCAATACCTGGTTTAATACGGAATAGTATTTTCACCTTCTTGCCTTTTACAGTTGCAATTTTTTCAATGTTATTAAGCTCTGTTTCATTATCTACTACAAAACGCCCTATATTATTATCTATACCCATTTCAATCTCATCAATAGTTTTATTGTTCCCATGGAAATACACTTTTTCCATTGGGAAACCGGCTTTTATTGCAGTATATAATTCACCACCAGAAACTACATCTAAACCAAGACCCTCCTGATGTGCAATTTTACATGCAGCAATTGTACAAAATGCTTTACTTGCATATAAAACAAGTCCGTTACCGTCATAATACTTATCCAGTGCTTCTTTATACATTCTACAATTATTTCGAATAACCATCTCATCCATAACATATAGAGGTGTACCATGTTTTTTAACAAGCTCAATCGTATCACAGCCACCTATTTCGAGATGTCCAGCAGAATTTATTTTTAGAGTTTCTGTCATTTCGCCACCGTCCATTCTTACTTTTTATGATATAGACCACGAGCTAAATTCTCCATGGTGCTAAATAAACTTCTTAAAATCAATTAGGAACTTAGAAAATATACTACCATTTCTAAATTTAAAATGCAAGTTTCAAAATCCAAACTTGCATTTCACATAAAAAAAGACTATCTCTTTTTTGAGATAGTCTTTTTCTAACAAATTGTTTACTTTAATTCGCAAGTAGCTCCAACTTCTTTGAACTTTTCAACCATTGCGGTTGCTTCGTCCTTGGATAGTCCTTCTTTAACAGTTGAAGGAGCTTTGTCAACAACTTCTTTTGCTTCTTTAAGGCCAAGACCTGTAACTTCACGTACAACCTTGATAACCTTAATCTTTTCAGCGCCAACTTCCTTTAAAACAACGTCAAACTCTGTCTGCTCTTCTTCAGCGGCTGCTTCAGCGCCAGCTGCAGGAGCTGCTGCAACTGCTACAGGAGCTGCTGCGGATACTCCAAATTCTTCTTCAAGAGCTTTTACTAGTTCTGAAAGTTCAAGAACTGTTAAACCTTTAATTTCTTCAATTAAATTTGTAATTTTTTCACTCATTATAATACCCTCCAATATAAATTTAAGCTTCAGCTTGTTTTTTTTCTGCTATTGCATTTAATGCTACTGCTAAACCACGAATATTCGCATTCAGAACATTAACTATACCATATAATGGACTTGACAAACCACCAACTACCTTCGCTACTAGTTCTTCTCTTGAAGGAAGATTTGCAATGGATTTAATACCCTCAAGATCAACAATATCACCTTCGACAATACCTGCTTTGATCTCAAGTACTTTATACTCTTTTGCGAACTTTGACAATACTTTCGATGGAGCTACTGGATCTTCGAAGCTAATTGCTAGAGCTGTAGGACCACTTAAATATTGATCCAACTCGTCATAGCCATTCTCTCGTGCTGCAAAACGGATAATTGAGTTCTTAATAACAGAATAATCTATATCCGCTTCTCTCATAGCTTTTCTCAGCTTAGTATCCTGCTCAACCGTCAATCCCCTATAATCCGCTAAGACGATGGATTTCGCATCTTTGAACTTCTCTGACAGCTTTTCCACTTTATCTTTCTTCAAATTAAGGATTCTTTCACTTGGCATCTGTTGCACCTCCTTGATGATTATACTCCGCATTTAAGCGGTATTTTAAAAGTATCACCTTTTAAACCATCTAAGTTAATTCGTTTCGCCCAACCAGTCAGGTAGCGAACTAACTCCACCTAACCACAGGAAGCTAATTAATTTCGTCTTCATTCTCAGCCGGCCTATTATAGAGGTTAGCCTCTTATAAAGAAATAAATAAACAACCCTCTGTGTCATGGGCATCCATAGACATACAGAGGGTAATAATCATAAACTCATAATGTTCACCTCGGCGGGATGATATACGTTATGCCAATTGGCTCCTGCTGTCTATGGTTAATATACAATTTTTAAACAAAAAATATTTTACTACATCTTCCTTGGTTTGTAAAGAACTTTTTAATCTAAAACTTTCTGTTGGTTAATTTTAACACCAGGACCCATAGTTGAAGTTACTACTACACTCCTCAAATACTGCCCTTTTGCCGCTGCTGGCTTTGCCTTTATAACAGCATCAGCTAAAGTACGGAAGTTTTCAAGTAGCTTTTCTGTACCAAAGGAAACTTTTCCTATTGGACAATGAATGATATTAGTTTTATCAAGACGGTATTCAATTTTACCTGCCTTAATATCAACAATAGCCTTTGCTACGTCCATTGTGACCGTACCTGCCTTCGGATTTGGCATTAAACCCTTAGGACCTAAAACACGTCCTAAACGTCCTACAACGCCCATCATATCAGGGGTTGCAACCACAACGTCAAACTCGAACCAATTATCCTTTTGAATTTTTGTAACCAGGTCTTCTGCACCAACATAGTCAGCACCAGCTTGCTCTGCTTCTGTTGCTTTTTCTCCCTTTGCAAAAACTAAAACACGAACGGTTTTACCTGTTCCATGAGGAAGAACAACAGCACCCCTTACTTGTTGATCAGCATGACGTGAGTCAACACCTAAGCGGATATGGGCTTCAACAGTTTCATCAAACTTTGCTGTTGCAGCTTTTTGTACAAGTTCTAATGCTTCTGTCGGCTCATATAATTTATTTCTATCTACAAGCTTTGCGCTTTCGAGATATTTTTTTCCTCTTTTCATATCCTTTCACTCCTTTGTGGTAATATTTCGGGATTTACTCCCTCCCACGTTGTTAAGACGATAATTATTCCTCAACAACAACGCCCATACTTCTTGCGGTTCCAGCTACCATCCTCATTGCTGCTTCAAGATCTGCTGCGTTTAAATCAGGCATCTTCATTTCAGCAATGCTCTTCAAATCTTCTTTTGACAGTTTAGCTACTTTGTCTTTCTGTGGAACGCCTGAACCTTTTTCAATCTTGCACGCTTTCTTAATAAGCACAGCTGCAGGCGGCGTCTTTGTTATAAATGTAAATGATCTGTCTGCGTATACCGTTATAACAACCGGAATGATCAGCCCGGCATCTTTCGCCGTTCTCTCGTTGAATTCCTTACAGAAACCCATAATGTTAACACCATGTTGTCCTAAAGCTGGTCCAACCGGTGGAGCAGGCGTAGCCTTTCCTGCAGGTATTTGAAGTTTTATATAGCCTGTGACTTTCTTTGCCATAATAATCCACCTCCCAGAAAAAATGACTGCTATATAGCAGTTATATTCTAAATTCCATTTTATTGTATGGAAAAATAGACTCAAAATAATAATTTTTTACTTACTTATAACCTTTGAATTTGTGTAACCTCTAGCTCTACTGGAGTTTCACGTCCAAACATGGACACTAAAACACGAACCTTTTTCTTATCTGCACTGATTTCCTCAACACTACCGATGAAGCTTTCCAAAGGTCCATCAATAACCCTAACACTGTCACCAATTTCATAATCAACAACAGTTTCGAACTGCTCCACACCCATTGCTCTGATTTCATCTTCTGACAGTGGAACAGGTTTAGAACCAGGACCGACGAAACCAGTAACTCCTCTGGTGTTTCTTACAACATACCAAGACTCATCATTGATTATCATTTTAATGAGTACATACCCTGGAAAAACTTTTTTTAAGGTTGCCTTCTTTTTTCCGTCCTTGATTTCGATTTGCTCTTCCATTGGAACAACAATATCAATAATATAATCCTGAAGATGAGGATTATTCTCTACCATTTTCTCCAGATTTACCTTAACTTTATTCTCATAACCAGAATAGGTATGTATAACATACCACAACGCTTCTTCAGCCATTATTTTGCGGAGACAAGCTCCTGCCCTCCTTTATTAACCCTGTATCTGCTAAAAGTATCATGCAAATATCAGTGTATATAAGAAACCAAAAAGAGCGTCAAATATCCACACTACTGCACCTATTAATAGACATACAAAGACAACAGTAAGTGTATAGTTTATTAATTGGCTCTTGGTAGGCCAAATAACCTTCTTTAATTCATTTCTGATTTCCTTGACGAATTTTGTAAACCTGTTAAAAACATTAGGCTTTTTCTTTACTTGTTCAGCCATTGAAACATCTCCCGCCTATGTGCATCTGCGCACAAATATTTTTGGAGTTTTACTGTAAATAAAACTATTTCGTTTCTTTATGCAATGTATGCTTCCGACAGAACTTGCAAAATTTATTCATTTCAAGTTTGTCCGGACTGTTTTTCCTGTTCTTAATTTTATCATAATTTCTTTGCTTGCATTCACTACAAGCTATGGTAATCTTTGTTCTCATGTCCTACACCCCTTAATTCTGGTCAAAATACAATCTCATTATTACAAAAACGAGTTTATAAATATATAAGTTTTAATGCATAAAAAAAAGCCCTATTTATAAAGCAGGTTACAGTGTAACATATTTTAAAAAACCTGTCAAGATTCGTGTTGGCAATAAAATTCAATGTGTGTTAATTTCTTAAAATGCTGCACTGGGCTGTCTATATAAGTTTGTAAGGGTGCCGACTTAAAATATTAATTTCAGCACCCTTGTAATTTTAATTGAACAGCGAATATTTGTTATGATTACATCTCAAAATCCCTTTATCTAGGATTTCTTATCTGAGCTTGAGCCGCTGCAAGTCTTGCAATAGGTACTCTGAAAGGTGAGCATGATACATACTCCAAACCCACATTGTGGCAGAAGGCAATTGAGGAAGGTTCTCCTCCATGTTCACCACAAATACCTAATTTAATGCCGGGGTTGGTTTGACGCCCTTTTTCAACTGCAATTTTTACAAACTCGCCAACGCCGGTTTGATCTAGCTTTTCAAAAGGATCAAACTCGTAAATTTTATTGCTATAATAATCCTCAAGGAATTTACTTGCATCGTCTCGGCTAAAACCAAATGCCATCTGTGTTAAGTCGTTGGTTCCAAATGAGAAGAAATCTGCTTCCTCAGCAATTTTATCAGCGGTTATTGCTGCACGTGGTATCTCAATCATAGTACCAACGAGATATTTTAAGTCAACTCCCGATTCTTTAATAATTTCATCAGCTGTCCTGACAACAACATCCTTAACATATTTCAACTCTTTAACTTCGCCAACTAAAGGTATCATAATTTCAGGTACTATGTTCATACCCTCTTTATTTACATTAATGGCTGCTTCAATAACAGCTCTTGTCTGCATTTCAGCTATTTCAGGGTAGCTGACGGCTAAACGACATCCTCTATGCCCCATCATTGGGTTGAATTCATGAAGCTCGGAAACAATTGCTTTGAGCTCTTCATTCTTCATACCTAATTCGGCAGCAAGAGCTTCAATGTCAGATTGTTCCTGGGGTAAAAACTCGTGTAGTGGAGGATCTAAGAAACGAATGGTAACCGGATAGCCTTTCATAGCTCTGAATAAGCCTTCAAAATCAGCTCTCTGCATTGGAAGTAGCTTGTCAAGAGCTTTTCTCCTTTGCTCCACTGTACGAGATACAATCATTTCTCTCATTGGACCTATTCTGTCACTTTCGAAGAACATATGCTCAGTGCGGCATAGACCAATTCCTTCAGCACCAAATTTTATAGCCTGTTCTGCATCATGTGGACTATCTGCATTTGTTCTAATTTTCAGTGATCTGAATTCATCAGTCCATTCCATAAATGTTCCGAAATAGCCTGTCATTTCAGGTGGAGCTGTTGGCAGCTTTTCACCGTATATGTTTCCTGTAGAACCATCTAGGGAAACCCAATCGCCTTCGTTGTATTTATTGCCGAAATTATCTATAAAGCATTTTTCTTCTTCGTTTATTTTTATTTCACTACATCCAGCAACACAGCATCTACCCATGCCTCTTGCAACAACAGCAGCATGAGAAGTCATTCCACCCCTTGCTGTCAAAATTCCCTGAGCAGCATGCATCCCTTCAATGTCTTCAGGGGATGTTTCAACACGAACAAGAATTACCTGTTTCTCACCCTCATTATAAGCTTTAGCGGCTTCGTCTGCTGTAAAATATACCTTACCTGTAGCTGCACCCGGGGATGCTGGCAAACCTTTTGCAACAGGCTTTGCTGCTTCTAATGATTCTTTTTCGAACTGTGGGAATAGCAGAGAATCCAATTGCTTTGGATCAACTTTCAGTAATGCTTCTTCTTTTGTAATCATATTCTCTTTAACTAAATCAACAGCAATTTTCAATGCTGCTTGTGCAGTTCGCTTACCATTTCTTGTTTGCAACATAAACAGCTTTCCGCGTTCTATCGTAAACTCCATATCCTGCATGTCTTTGTAATGCTTCTCGAGTCTTTCTGCAATTTCAGCAAACTGATTATATACTTCAACATTGATTTCTTTTAGTTTCTCAATCGGGTCAGGAGTTCTAATTCCTGCAACAACGTCTTCGCCTTGAGCGTTCATTAGAAATTCACCATAGAGCTTGTTTTCACCAGTAGAAGGATCTCGTGTAAATGCAACTCCAGTACCCGAATCATCACCCATGTTACCATAAACCATTTCCTGGATATTTACTGCTGTTCCCCACTCGGATGGTATATCGTTGAGCCTTCTATATACATGAGCTCTTGGATTATCCCAAGAACGGAAAACAGCCTTAACAGATTCCATTAATTGAGTTTTGGGGTCTTGTGGGAAAGACTCTCCCATTTCTTCCAAGTATAAATCTTTAAATAGCTGTACCAGTTTTTTCAGATCAGATGCGTCCAAATCACTGTCTTCTGTTATACCCTTCTCTTCTTTCATATCATCCATTATTTTGTCAAATTTTGTTTTATCTATTTCCATAACAACATCGGAAAACATTGTAATAAAACGCCTGTAGCTGTCATATGCAAAACGAGGATTTTGAGTAAGATTGGCAAGTCCTTCAACCACAACATCATTCAATCCAAGATTAAGAATGGTATCCATCATACCTGGCATTGATGCTCTCGCTCCTGAACGTACAGAAACAAGGAAAGGGTTTTCTGGATCTCCAAATTTTTTACCAACTATTTCTTCTGTTTTTGAAAGGTTTGCATATATTTCATCTTCTATTTCCTTTGCAATAACCTTTCCATCTTCATAAAAACGTGTGCATGCTTCAGTTGTAATTGTAAAGCCTCTTGGTACTGGAAGACCAAGACTTGTCATTTCAGCAAGGTTTGCACCCTTACCGCCAAGTAAATTTCTCATTGAAGCATCGCCTTCACTAAATAGATATACATATTTCGCCATGCAGTATTCCCTCCTAATACTCCTTCTTATATTTAATGAGTAAATAATTATGTTTCATTAATGGTTTGTTCACGCATTACTTGATTGAATTTCAAGACTAAAAGTAACATAATTTAGTATTGATATCCAATAAAAATTTCACCGTAAACAATCATAGCATAACAAAATTTACGTGTAAACTTAATAATTGTAAAAATTTATTAGATTTATGTTGTCCCATTAGTAATAATTGTAGAACTGTCTAAAATCTATTTAGCCAGGTGGATACAAATCCACCTGGCAATCAATTTAAAGTAAAAACTTTTCAGAAAAATAATCCTTTAGTTCTTCAATCGGAATTCTAATCTGCTGCATTGAGTCTCTTTCGCGAATAGTTACCTTTTTATCATCAATTGAATCAAAGTCAAAAGTAATACAGTAGGGCGTACCAATTTCGTCTTGACGACGATAACGTTTTCCTATACTTCCTGTTTCATCATATTCGCAATTAAAATATTTTGCCAAGTCCGCATAAACAGCACGTGCTTGTTCTCCAAGTTTCTTTGATAAAGGTAGAACAGCAATTTTTATTGGGGCTACCGCAGGATGAAAACGTAATACTGTACGGGTATCGCCTTCGGCTACTTCTTCTTCATCATATGCTTCACTTAATAGCGCCAATACTAATCTGTCCACACCAACTGAAGGCTCAATACAATATGGGATATATTTTTCATTAGTTACTGGATCAAAGTAATTCATATCTTCCTTTGAATGCTCCATATGTTGTTTCAAATCATAATCAGTTCTATTAGCGATTCCCCATAATTCGCCCCAACCAAATGGGAACTTATATTCTATATCAGTTGTTCCTTTGCTATAGTGGCTTAGCTCTTCTGGTGAGTGATCTCTCATTCTAATGTTGTCCTCACTGATGTTTAAAGACAAAAGCCAGTTACGGCAGAAATCTTTCCAGTACGCGAACCATTCCATATCTGTACCAGGCTCACAGAAAAATTCCAATTCTGCCTGTTCAAATTCCCTTGTACGGAAAATAAAATTACCTGGGGTTATTTCGTTTCTAAAGGATTTTCCTATTTGACCTATTCCAAATGGAACCTTTTTTCGGGTAGATCTTTGTATATTCTTAAAATTAACAAAGATTCCTTGAGCAGTTTCTGGTCTTAAGTAAACTTCATTTTTAGATTCGTCGGTAACACCTAAAAATGTCTTAAACATTAAATTGAATTGACGTATGGGCGTAAAATCTATTTTCCCACATTTAGGACATACTATATTGTTTTCTTGTATATACTGAGTTAACGCCTCATTACTCATTCCATCCGCAACTTTATCAATACCATTATCGTTGTTCCAATCTTCGACAAGTTTATCTGCACGATGTCTGGTCTTACATTCACGGCAATCAACTAATGGGTCTGAAAACCCTCCAACATGACCTGATGCAACCCAAACCATTGGATTCATGAGTATTGCACTATCCTGTCCCACATTGTATGGGCTTTCTTGAATAAATTTTTTCCACCATAATTTCTTTATATTATTCTTAAATTCAATGCCTAAAGGGCCATAATCCCATGTATTTGCTAATCCATCATAAATCTCCGACCCCTGAAATATGAACCCCCGATTTTTTGATAATGCAACTATTTTATCCATGGTTTTTTCAAATGCCATATTAATTCCTCCTGGTATAACCTATTGTAGATTATGCTACTAATTTATAAGCGTTTCCTTGTATATCTGACTTTTCCCTCATTTATCTCATTAAGCGCCGTTGTAACATGCTTATCTGATTCAGTGGTCAGAGGTTGTGAACCCTCATTAAGCATGCGGGCTCTCCTGGCTGTTAGATTTACCAAAACATATCTGTTTTCAACTTTAGTAAGAAGCTCATCGATTGGCGGTTTTATCACTATTAATCACTCCTTAATATTATTTGTTAGTATATTTCTATTCAATTTCCAGTTAATAACTGGAAGTGTCATAGCTATTCTTTTCTCGCTTAAGTGACATACAACATAGAAGTCTTTCTACATATTTCTATTAGCCTTACGCTCTTTTTCAATAATCTCAAGAAACTGCTTAACAGACTCCTCAACAGATTCATTTTTTATTATATAATCATAATTGTCCATGTGTTCAAGTTCTTTTATTGCTCTTTGCATACGCTTTTCAATAATTTCAGGTGACTCAGTACCTCGCTTCGTTATGCGTTTTCTTAATTCGGTAACGGTGGGCGGTGTAATAAATACCGAAACACATTCAGGATATTGCTGTTTGATATTACGGGCTCCTTCAACTTCTATTTCAAGAAGTACAATATTTCCTTGTTCGAGTTGCTCTTCTATGTAGAGCCTGGGTGTTCCGTAGAAATTGCCACAGTACTCAACCCACTCAAGAAGCATATTCTCATTTACCATCTCTAAAAATTTTTCACGGGAAACAAAAAAGTAATTCTCACCATCTTTTTCTCCAGGTCTTGGCTCGCGTGAAGTCATCGAAACCGAAAAAACAATATCACTATTTCGTTCTCGTGCAAGAGATACAACAGTCCCCTTCCCTACTCCCGCAGGACCTGAGACAACAAGCAACAAACCCGATTTCATTCCTCACCCTCCTGGATATCATCAACTATTTGTTCAGTACCTTTTCCACCTAGTCTATGAGCAACAGTTTCAGGCTGAACAGCCGACAGTATTATATGGTCGCTATCTGTAACAACGACTGCGCGAGTTCTTCTTCCATATGTTGCATCAATTAGCATGCCACGTTCTCTTGCTTCCTGGATAATCCTTTTAATAGGCGCTGATTCAGGACTTACAATTGCGACTATTCTATTTGCGGCAACAATATTTCCAAACCCAATATTAACCAACTTCATAACCTTCCTCCATCTGCTCCATGCTTTACAAAAATCATTCAATATTTTGTATCTGTTCTCTTATTTTTTCTATTTCACTTTTTAACTCAACAACATTTTTAGTAATTTCAATATCATTTGCCTTAGAGCCTATAGTATTTACTTCTCTGTTCATTTCTTGAAGTAAAAAATCAAGTTTCTTGCCTATAGGACCTTCCATCGCTAATATGTCCTTAAGTTGAGCAATATGACTACCAAGGCGCACCAACTCTTCATTTATACTACATTTATCTGCAAAAATTGCAACTTCCATTGCAAGACGAATTTCATCGATGGAACTATCCTCTACTAGTTCTTTGATTCTATTTGATAGCCTTTCTTTGTATTCAATAACCATCGAAGGTTCACGCTCTTTTATCTTGAGCCTGTAATTTTCAATCTTTTTGCATATCTCAAATAAGCTCTCTTTTAATTTCTTACCTTCTGTCTCACGCATTTGGATTAATGCATCCAATGCTCCATTTAGAGCTTGTTCTAATATGGGCCAAACATTATCAGATATTTCATCTTTGTTTTCAATTTTAAGAATCTCAGGAAACCTTGCAAATGACAAAGCTGATATGTCGTCTCTAAGTTTATGGTCCTGTGCTAACCTATTCACTGCATTATAATACTCACGAGCAAGATTGTCATCTAGTATGACTTTCTTAACACCTTCACCAAGATTTTCCCAATTCAAAAAAACATCCACTTTACCCCGAAAAATACGGCTTGTAATCAATGAACGAATTTTCTCTTCAAAACAATTCAACTGTCTTGGCATACGTATATATACATCACAATATCGATGGTTCACAGTCTTTATCTCGACATCCATGTTAACCAATTCGTCCTGATACTTATAGTATCCATATCCGGTCATGCTTCTAATCATTATTATTTTGTCCTCCATGTTTTTACCAGTTTGGCAGCTTGTATGTAGTAAAAGGCAGCGTCTTCTGAAGACATTGATAAAAAAAACATTAGAAGAGGAAATATTAGTAATTATGCCAATTCTCCCATTTCGTGCATAATTATAGATAAAGCTGCAACTGCAGCAGTTTCTGTTCTAAGTATTCTTTTCCCCAGACCCACAGGGGTAATATCTTCTTGTTTAGCAAGTTGGATCTCTTCTTCTGAGAAACCACCCTCTGCGCCAATAAAAATACCTACGGTCTTAATATCATTTATATTATAACATTTAAATAAATCTTTCAAACATTTTTTCCCTTCATTCTCATAGCAAAAAACAGCCAAACCTTTAGGACCATCTAAAATAATATCACGCCACATACCAAGAGCTTTACTAAATTCTACAGGACTTGTAACCTCGGGTATAAGAACACGACCTGACTGCTTGCAAGCTTCTTTGGAAATCCTATTCCATCTTTGCAATTTCCCGCTTATATTTCTGTCTGTTTTTTGTCTTACCGAAAATTGAGTGATAATTGGAACAATCTTACTGATTCCCAATTCTACTGTTTTTTGGATAACCCATTCCATTTTATCGGATTTTGGCAATCCCTGAAAAAGTATTACCTCTGTTTTGGGTTCAGTACCTGGGTTATAGGCTTTTATAAGTTTACCCTTAGCACAACCCTTTTCAATGGAAATTAGCTCAATTTCATATTCCATACCTGTGCCGTCAAAAGCCAGAAAGTGATTACCGGTTTTAAGTCTTAAAACCTGAAGCATGTGTTTTAAGTCTTCCCCGGAAATATATACAATATCTTCTTTTATAGACTCAGGTGCAATCAAAAACCTGTGCATATCTGCATAGCCACCCATTCACCCATACTTTGAACTGAAACTAGATCGTAGCCTTGTTCTTTTGCTACTTGATAAACTTCCTCGCGCCTGTCCGAAATAATACCTGACAATAAGATATTTGTCTTATTGCTGCAGTATGCTTTTAGATCAGGCAGTAATGAGATAATTACATCTGCAATAATATTTACGACAATTATATCGTATTCTTTCTTCTCTATGTCTTTGAGCTCACCATGCTTTATATCTACCACATCTGAAACATTGTTCTTCTGTGCGTTTTCAGTGGCAACCTTACATGCTGCATCATCTACATCAACACAAAGAACATTCTTAGCGCCAAGTTTTGCAGCTATTATTCCTAAAATCCCTGTTCCACAGCCTAAATCTAATACCCTTTCATTACCTTTAATAACATGGTCAAGCAGTTTTGCACACATTTCAGTGGTTTGGTGAGTGCCTGTTCCAAAAGCCATTCCGGGTTCAAGCTCGATAACAACTTCATCATTTACAGGGGAATAATCTTCCCACGAAGGTTTAATTACAACCCTATCAGATATCTTAAAAGTCTTGTAGTATTTTCTCCAATTATCTTTCCACTCGGTATCTGAGCGTCGCAAGATATTATATTCAGGAATCCAGTCCATAAACTCTTGAAACTGTGTATCAAGCTTATGTTTTAGAGATTCAATACTGTAACTAGAACTGAAATAAGCTCTAATTATAACCTTTTTGCCGAAACTTTCAATAAAACCATCGTCAGTATAATCCAGATGTTTATTATCATTATATACTTGCCTGAAAGCTTCCGGGTCTACAATCTCCAGCCCTTGTACTTCTTGATCCAATAGAATCTGAGATACTGCCTCTTGATACTTTGACTCAATTGTGACCGATACTTCTAACCACTCCACAGAAAAACTCCTTTTTTATTACTGAAATAGGTTCTTCATTTTATCAAAGAAACCCTTTCTTTGCTCAAAAACCTCGTCACCACTTATTTCTGCAAATTCTCTTAGCAATTCTTTTTGCTTTTCGGATAGTTTCGTCGGCACATCCACATTAATCTTAATAAATTGATCGCCTTTTGCATTAGAATTTAAGTGCTTAATACCCTTGTTTTTTAACCTGAAAACAGTTCCGGTTTGCGTTCCCTCGGGTATGGTATACTTTATAGTGCCTTCAATGGTTGGCACATCCAACTCAGATCCCAAAGCTGCCTGAGTAAAAGTAATAGGTATTTCACATATTACATTATACCCTTCTCTTTTGAAAATAGGATGAGGCTGTACCCTTATATTAACATATAAGTCACCTGCAGGACCACCCTTGATACCCGCTTCTCCCTCTCCACGCAAGGATATGGTTTGACCATTGTCTATACCAGCTGGAATATTTAGACTAATCTTAGATGTCTTTTTTGTTCTTCCATTACCATGACAGGTTTCACAAGGCTGTGTTATTACAGTTCCTTCACCACGACAGATTTCACATGTGCTCATATTAACCATTTGACCAAACATTGTGGATTGCACACGTCTAATCTGTCCTGTCCCATTACAATGTTTACAGGTTTCTGGTGATGTTCCGGGCTTTGAGCCGGAACCCTCACAATCTTTACATGACTGCAATCTGCTAACATTTATATCTTTTTTCACTCCAAAAGCTGCTTCTATAAAGCTTATTTCAATTGAATACTGTAAATCAGCACCTTTTCTTGGCCCTGACCGTCTTCGCGTACTTCTGCCGCCAAATGGTGAACCACCAAAAAAACTATCAAATATATCTTCAAACCCAAAATCAAAGCCGCTGAAACCACTACCAAAACCAGATCCATCAAAGGCAGCATGGCCGAAGCTATCATACTGTTGTCTTTTTTGTGGATCACTTAATACCGCATATGCTTCATTAATCTCTTTGAACTTGGCTTCTGCTTCCTTGTTATTAGGATTTATGTCCGGATGATATTGCTTCGCAAGTTTCCGATATGCTCTTTTTAAATCTGCTTCATCAGCACTGCGATTTACTCCGAGCACCTCATAATAATCTCTTTTTTCCGGCAATCTTACCTACCCCCACCAATTATTACTTAAGTAACCTGTCGATTATAGCACACTTCGAAAACTCCTTCAACTAACTTATCTATTCCCGAATAGTGCAAATTTCTTACGTAAAATGGATACTTTTCATCACTAAATGCTTTACAATGAACTTAAATATATGCTCATTAACATAAGATATGTTTGGCTTTATGCCTTTAACTCTTTTAATGTTCATAGATTGCATTGTGAACATAATTATGACAACGAGTCAAAGGAATATCTTTGACTCGTTTCATATTTTTGCTATTCTTTTTCCGATTTAATATTTTAAGCGTTAATTATTTGCATCGTCTTCATCATCAACAACTTTATAATCGGCATCGAAAACATCATCTTGGTTTCCACCCATGTCAGGATTAAACCCGTCTGCTCCTCCAGCTGCTCCTGGATCCTGCTGCTGGTAGAGCTTTTGGGAAACTGCATAGAATGCCTGAGACAGCTTTTCAGTTGCAGCTTTTATAGCTTCCACATCGTCGCCTTTAACAACTTCCTTAAGATTATTTAATTCAGCTTCAATGCTAGACTTATCAGCAGCATCTATTTTATCACCCAAGTCTTTTAACGACTTTTCTGTTTGATAAATTAATGAATCAGCCTGATTCTTTGCTTCAATACTTTCCTTCCTTTTTCGATCTTCTTCAGCAAATTGTTCAGCTTCCTTAACGGCTTTATCAATGTCTGCGTCTGAAAGGTTTGAAGAAGCAGTGATTGTAATTTTTTGCTCATTTCCAGTACCAAGATCCTTTGCCGAAACGTGAACAATACCGTTTGCATCAATATCAAATGTAACTTCTATCTGTGGAATTCCTCGTGGAGCTGGTGCTATGCCTGAAAGTTGGAAGTTACCAAGCAGTTTGTTGTTCGCTGCCATCTCTCTTTCACCTTGGAATACTCGGATATCAACACTTGTCTGCCCATCAGCTGCTGTTGAGAACACCTGACTTTTCTTTGTAGGTATAGTAGTGTTGCGCTCAATTAGCCTTGTGAAAACACCACCCAGGGTTTCAATACCAAGTGAAAGTGGAGTAACATCCAGAAGGAGTAGGTCTTTTACTTCTCCAGAAAGAACTCCTGCCTGAATAGCAGCTCCTATAGCAACGCATTCGTCAGGATTTATACCCTTAAATGGTTCTTTACCCAAAAACTTTTTCACAGCTTCTTGAACTGCAGGAATTCTAGTCGAACCACCTACTAAAAGAACTTTATCAATATCTGAAGGTGAAAGCTCGGCGTCACTCAATGCTCTCCTGGCTGGCACCATGGTCTTTTCAACCAAATCAGCAGTCAATTCATCGAATTTCGCTCTTGTAAGTGTCATATCAAGATGTTTAGGACCACTTGCATCTGCTGTAATAAATGGAAGATTTATATTTGTAGTTGCAACACCTGATAATTCGATTTTCGCTTTTTCTGCAGCTTCTTTCAAACGTTGTGCCGCCATTTTATCAGTTCTTAAGTCAATGCCGTGTTCCTTTTTAAATTCTGTTGCTATCCAATCTATTACTCTCTGGTCAAAGTCGTCGCCACCTAAAAGGTTGTTTCCGCTGGTAGCCAACACTTCAAAAACTCCATCACCAATTTCGAGTATTGAAACGTCGAATGTACCTCCACCCAAGTCAAACACAAGAATCTTCTGGTCGCTTTCCTTATCCAGACCATATGCAAGAGCAGCAGCCGTAGGCTCATTAATAATACGCAATACTTCTAACCCTGCAATTTTACCAGCATCTTTTGTGGCTTGTCTTTGTGCATCGCTGAAATATGCTGGAACCGTAATAACAGCTTGAGAAACTGTTTCACCAAGATAAGCTTCAGCATCTGATTTCAACTTCTGAAGTACCATTGCTGATATTTCCTGAGGGGTATAATCTTTATCATCAATTTTTACTTTTTTATTGGATCCCATATCCCTTTTAATAGACATAACTGTTCTCTCAGGATTTGTAACAGCTTGCCTTTTAGCTACTTGACCAACCAATCTTTCAGCGGTTTTTGAGAACGCAACAACCGAAGGAGTAGTTCTATTTCCCTCTGGATTTGGGATTACAACTGGTTCTCCGCCTTCCATAACTGCAACGCATGAATTGGTTGTGCCTAAATCTATACCTATTACTTTTGCCATGATAATCACTCCTAATTTTTAAATTTAATATATATATAAAGGTCTAAGAAAGCTTGTTAATTAGCTACTTTTACAACAGAGTGACGAATAACAATGTCATCCTTGTAAATATAGCCTTTCAAAAATTCTTCTGCTATTTCATTTTCACCATAATTGTCATCTTCTACATGCATAACAGCTTCGTGAAAATCAGGATCAAATTTTTGTCCCTCTGTAAAAATAGGTTTCACACCTAAATTAGATAATACTTCTTGTATTTGCCGCTCTATCATTAGAACCCCATCTCTGATACCTTCATTGCTACCCTCTGAAGCCTTCAGTGCTCTTTCCACATTGTCCATAACGGGCAAAAATGAAGATACTACATCAACCACTGATGAAACATAGAGTCTGTCTTTTTCCTTTTGGGTTCTTTTCTTGTAATTATCAAACTCTGCAGCAATTCTTTGAATCTGATTTTTTAGTTCGGCAATCATTTCCTCATTCTTATCTTGAGTATTATCATCATCTTCATTTGTGTTTTCATTTTTTTCAGTATCATTGTTTACATCAACTTCTATATCTTCTTTATCTATAGAAATATTCTCTTCATTCTTTTTCTCTTCCATGTCTTTATGGTTCATTCGGTTCATCCTTCCATTTGTTTATTAATTTATTCATCTCTTAATATTCTGAGTATTTCATTATCTATAAGTTTACTAATATAACTTATGGTTGAAAAAACTCTTGAATAAGACATTCTTGTGGGACCTAAAATACCAAATGTGCCTAACTCTGTGTCACCAACACTATAAACCGTTGTAACAAGAGTGCAATCGCGCATAATCTCATTCTCATTTTCAGAGCCTATTTGGAAATTCAGACCCTGCTTACTCATTGCTGAGTTTAATAGTTGTTTTATAACATATTGATCATTTAACAAATCAAATAATTCTTTCACTTTTGGCAACTCGCTGAATTCAGGATGATTCAACAAATTTGTAATTCCATTCATAATAAGTGCCGAGTCATCAATATCCTGCAAACATTGTTTCAAACCTTCAATTACAGGAACTATCAATTTAATAGGAATTCCAGTTTCCTTTTGTATTTCGTCAATATGAGGAAACTTTATCCTTTCAATTATAAGTCCATTTACTTTTTCATGCAAATAATTGGACATGATTACAAGAGTTTCCTGATCCGGTTCAAAACCAACACGTACTATTTGGTTATATACAACACCACCACTGGTTACAGCAACTATTAAAACTCTTTTTTCATCAATGGATAAAACCTGTACAGATTTCATAACTGCCTTATTTAAATTAGGTGAAAGAGCTATTGATGCATATCCAGTAAATGTGGAGACAATATCAGAAGCGCGTCGAACCAGTGTATTTATTTCATTAATTTTAAGTTCTATAGCATCTTTAATTTTAAGTATCTCATCATGGTGCAGCTCATGGACCTGCATTAGATTGTCAACATAAAAACGATATCCTTTATCAGAGGGAATTCTACCCGCAGAAGTATGCGGCTGCGAAATATATCCCATATCCTCCAAATCAGCCATTTCGTTACGAATAGTGGCAGAACTCACACAAAGATCATGCTTTCGTGAAATAGTTCTTGAACCTACTGGCTGCGCTGTTTTTATATAATCATCAATAAGTGTCTTCAAAATCTGCATTTTACGTTCACTCAATTCTTCATTCCATAACATAACCTCACCTCCGTTATCAAAAAACAAATAACTTCATTCATATATAAAAACAACTACAAGTAATATACCCACTAACACATGATTACTTTCATATATAACAGTGTTAAACCATGCCTGCCACAACATTCGGGTTTATCGACATATTACTTTCATATATACTATTGTCAAATTAAAGCCACTTTTTGTTGTTAGCACTCTCTTTAATCGAGTGCTAAACACTATATTAAAAATACCACCCTCCATGGCTTTTGTCAAGAGAATGATTTAGAAAAATCTACTAAATAAATTCTACCCATACTAAATTCGCGAAGTCCAATCCCAGTTTTGTCAATTTCAAATTACCATTTTCAATACAAAGAAAATCTTTATTTACCAGCATTTCTATTTTTTCATCGTACTTTTTCAAGCTTTTACGACCAAATACGTGTTCAAGCGCTTCTAAATTGACACCCTCAATTAGTCTTAACCCTAGAATAAAGATTTCCGAAAGTCTCTCCACATCATCAATTATATCTGTTCCTTGAATTGGACTTTTATTAGCATTGACTGCACTTATATATTCAACAGGATTTTCAACATTTGAATACCTTGTATTATTGATATACGAATGAGCAGCTGAGCCAAAACCTAAATAGGGCTTATCCGTCCAATATTTTATATTATGAATGCACTTAAAACCAGGCTTTGCAAAATTGGATATTTCATAATGCTCGAAGGAGGAATTCTTAAGTCTTGATACTATCCAGTAATACATTTCTCTTTCTAAGCCATCGTCAACTTGAGGTAATTCACCTCTTTTTTGTAGCTCATACCAAGGTGTGTTCTCTTCAACTTTCAAACTATAACAAGATATGTGGGTAACTTCCTTATTAAGTACGAATTCTATAGTGTCTTGTAAATCAACCATTGTTTGATTTGGTACACCAAAAATAATATCTGCATTAATGTTTTTAAAGCCACATTCTTTAATTAACTCCAAAGACTGTTCAATCATTTGCCTTGTATGTATTCTGCCCATGAAATTAAGTATTCTGTCGTTAGCCGACTGAACACCAATACTAATTCGATTAATATTTAGAGCTCTGTAAGTTTCTAGCTTTTCCTTTGTAATGGTTCCTGGGTTAACTTCTATCGATATCTCGGCATTATTAGAAATACGAAATTTTTTTTGAATTGTATTACATATTTTTGATATGTCTTTGGCGGAGAGAACTGATGGCGTTCCCCCACCAAAGAAGATCGTATCTACAAGACCATTTTTATATTTTTCTGAAACAAATTCAATTTCTTTGCACAACGCATTTGTATATTGACTGAAAATATTATCCATATTTGAGTATGAAGGAAAATCACAGTAATTGCATTTTCTTATGCAGAAAGGTATATGGACATATATTCCCAAAGCCGTATCATTTTTAAGTAACATTTCCAGCTCCTACGAATCAAGCTTCAAAACACTCATAAACGCCTCTTGTGGTATATCCACGCTGCCTACTTTACGCATACGCTTCTTACCTTCTTTCTGTTTTTCAAGAAGTTTCTTTTTCCTTGAAATATCGCCACCGTAACACTTAGCTAATACATCTTTCCTGTACGCTTTTACAGTTTCACGAGCGATAATTTTCGAGCCTAAGCAAGCTTGTATCGGAATCTCAAACATTTGTCTGGGTATGGTATCTTTCAACTTCTCGCCAATTCTCCTGCCCCTTGAATAGGCTTTGCTTTCGTGAACGATAAATGATAATGCGTCAACAATCTCTCCGTTTATTCGGATATCCAGCTTTACTAACTCAGACTCTTTATATTCTTTCAGTTCATAATCAAAAGAAGCATATCCTTTTGAGCGAGACTTTAAAGCATCGAAAAAATCATAAATTATTTCATTTAAAGGCATTTCATAAGTCAATACCGCCCGGTTGCTCTCAATATATTCCATACCGAGATACTCTCCCCTACGCTCTTGACATAACTCCATGATACTGCCAACGAACTCAGGTGGTGTCATAATTGTTGCTGTAACTATAGGTTCTTCCATCTTGTCAATAGTTGTCGGCTCTGGCATGTTTGTAGGGTTGTCTATTAGCAAAACTTCACCATCTAACTTTGTTATACGGTATATAACACTTGGAGCGGTAGTTATCAAATCAAGATTGAACTCTCGTTCAATCCTTTCTTGAATTATCTCCATATGCAATAATCCTAAAAATCCACATCTGAAACCAAAGCCCAAAGCTGCTGAAGTCTCAGGTTCAAAAAGTAGGGACGCATCATTTAATTGAAGTTTCTCAAAAGCATCTCTTAAATCAGTATATTTAGAACCATCAGCAGGGTAAACACCGCAGAAAACCATTGGTACAGCCTTCTTATAGCCTTCCAGAGGTACTTTTGCTGGATTATCAGTCAAAGTTATAGTATCACCTACACGGGTATCAGCAACATTTTTTATACTTGCACATATAAATCCTACATCACCTGAATGCAACGCTTCGGCCGGTATCAAACCACCGGGGCGGAAATAACCCAATTCGGTTACTATGAATTTCTTGTTTGTATGCATAAGTAGAATTTCCTGTCCTGCTTTTACCGAGCCTTCTTTTATTCTTACGTGGGCAATAACTCCTTTATAGTTATCATAAAGGGAATCGAAAATTAGCGCTCTTAAGGGAGCTTCCTTTTCTCCTGTTGGTGGCGGAACCATTTCAACTATTTTTTCAAGAACAGCTTCAATGTTTATACCGTTTTTTGCTGAGATAAGTGGAGCATCGCTGCAATCAATGCCGATAACATCTTCTATTTCTTGCTTCACTTCATCGGGCCTTGCACTGGGTAAATCAATTTTATTGATTACTGGTACTATTTCAAGATTTTGCTCGAGCGCAAGATAGACATTAGCTAAAGTCTGAGCTTCAATACCTTGCGATGCATCAACCACCAAAACTGCCCCTTCACAAGCTGCAATACTTCTTGACACTTCATAATTAAAGTCAACGTGACCTGGGGTATCTATTAAATTAAGAATGTATTCTTCCCCGTCTTTTGCCCTGTATAACATTCTCGAGGCCTGAGCTTTTATCGTAATACCTCGTTCTCGTTCCAAGTCCATTGTATCCAAAACTCGATCTTCCATTTCTCTCTCTGTAAGCGCACCGGTATTCATAAGAAGTCTATCAGCCAGTGTAGATTTTCCATGATCGATATGGGCAATTATGCAAAAATTTCTTATTTTCTTTTGTCTTTCTGATGCCAAGTTTGTAACCTCACTTCTACTTAATGATGTATTTAAGTTTAATTATTCGCTTTCATTTATTGGGAATTAAAGCTATTGAAGCTTCAATTATGAATTCTATCATTTTCATTAGTATTTTGCCGAATATAAATAAAATTATTGAACAATACCTAACTAGTAATTACATATATATTACCGACAACAATATGAATTATAACATAATATTTTAATATTTGTATAGATGTCAGTTTTCTAGTTCATACCAAGCATTGTTTCAATGAATATTCCATAACCTCTGGCGGGATCATTTATCAACACATGGGTCACCGCTCCTATAATTCTTCCATCTTGTATTATAGGGCTACCAGACATTCCTTGTATTATGCCTCCTGTTTCATTTAAAAGACGTGGGTCGGTAATCTTTATTATCATACTCTTAGGTCCCAAGAGATTCTTCCTGGCAATTTTCTGTATTTCAACAGAGAATTCTTCAACTTCTTCCCCTTGAATGTTTGAAATAATTGTCGCAGGTCCCTCTTTAACCATGCTTCTTGTGCCAACTGGATACTTTTTGCCTTCTAAAATTATTGAATTTTTGTTTATTTTCCCGAAGACACCAAAAGCCGTATTCCAGTATATATCTCCAATTACTTCTGGACTTTTCAGAAAGTCTCCTTGCAATTCACCCGGCGTTCCCTGCATTCCTTTTCTAATACCATATACAGAAGACTTTAGTAACTCGCCATTTTTAACAGGCATCATAGTACCAGTATCAATGTCTGTAATACCATGGCCTAAAGCGCCAAACTTACCTGTTTCTTCTTCAATATATGTCAATGTGCCTATTCCAGCAGTACTATCCCTTACCCATATCCCCAGTCTATATTTTCCGTCTTCGACACATTGAACGGGAGTAACTTTAGTTTCCAATATACGATCATCATGTATAAATTTAAGTACAACCGCCTTATCCTTAGAGTCATTTACAACTTTTGAAAAACTAGATATGTCATTAATTTCCTTATTGTTAATTTCAATTATGAAATCACCCGGCTCCAATCCGCTTCCTTCAACAGGTAGAACCTCATTCCCATCAGGTGTTAATACACCTGATATACCCACTACAAGAATGCCTTTGATATATAATCTGATACCTACTGTTTTCCCACATACAATCAATTCCCTTGCAGGTATAGCATTAACTTCAATATCTTTAACAGGAACTACGCCAAACAGACTCAATTGCAGTTTATTAGAACCATATTGAGTGCACTTTAAACTATAGGGCATTGAGAATACAGAAGATTTACTTCCAGTATTCACCTTCTCAATCTGAATACCACTCGTTTGTGCAGATAATTGCAATTGAAAGGGTGAAAAGAACTCAACTCGATATTCTTCGCCTGCCAGAACAGTCATCTGATTTGGTGTGAAAGCAACCAAAGAAATGTATAAAGCCATTATAACAACAAGCAAAAGGAAGGAGAGCCTAAAAAAAGAATTACCTCTTTTGAATATCATATCACACGCTCCAATTCAAGATAAATCTGTAGTCTTAATGTGCCATTTTGTGATGTTACATACTGTATGTGGGCATTATTCCCATCTTTGGGCACAAACAACTACCATGATGTAATGCTACTGTCATGGCATTCAAAATCGGTTATTTACATGTCGAATGCCGATGTATTTAAGTTAACCGAAGCGTTATGAAATTATGCGAAATGTAAATTGTTATACTAAGGTAATATTGAGCAAAAGCATAAATACTAGAATTAATCAGTACCAAGCCATTTAATAATATGATTTGTCTTAATAAAACAATCGGATTTTAGAAAATCATCATCATATTTTGATGAACAAAGCATTGGATGCCTGGACATGATGAAGTCTCCGTTTTTTATTATTGGTTTCATACTTTGGGCATGCTTTCCCCATAAGAACCAATAAAGCTCAGAGTTTTTTGATATGTATTCTATAAGTTGGTAGGAAAAATCCTTCCAAATATGTGCATGACTTTTAGGTTTGTTAGGACGACAACTCAGAGAGGTATTTAAGAGTAAAACGCCCTGCTGCTCCCAGGATGAAAGTAGTTTGTTAGGAGGTAGTATTGGAAACGAACCTTCTTTTATCTCTTGTTTAATATGCGTAAATAAAAATATATCATTATAATTGCTTATATTATTATAATTTTTGTGCAGTAACCGAACAATATTCTTAAGGGAAACTTGTCTAAATGGCTGTTCCCAAGACACTAATCCACCTACTTCAAAAGCTCTTCCGGTAGCCATTCCCCTCTCAGGATAAGGATCCTGTCCAAGTATCACTACTTTTACAGAAGATAAATCTACATTCAGAAAACGTAAGATTTTGCTAACATCTGGATTAACATCTGTTCCTATTTCATGTGATATATCATTTAACATATGAATTCTATCATTGTTTAAAAAATCCTGCCATGAACTGTGGATATTATTTGGAATTAGAGTTTTTTGCATGGGCTTCTCCTGTAAATTTCTTAGCTTTCTTGTCGTGGCTTATCCGTGTTTAGTGTCCAATCTTCTTTATCATGAAATTTTTCTTGTTAGTTTTAACTTCTTTATCATGGCTTCCGTTGATAATCTTCAAGCTTATTCATCATGATATTTCCCTGTTTAATGTTCACACTTCTTTATCATGAGTTTCTCTGTTAATCTTCAAGCTTCTTCTTTAATTCGCTTATTTGATCACGCAGAAATGCTGCTTTCTCAAATTCCAACTCTCTTGCAGCAGCTCTCATCTCTAAAGTCAATTTTTCTATGGTTTTCTCAATAGGTATACTCTCATCCTCAATAATAAACTTCTCTTGACCCTCAGCAACTTTCAGCGTTTCAATAGTACCATGAACTGATTTTTGTATTGTTTTAGGCGTTATACCCATCTTTTTATTATATTCCATTTGAATAGTTCTTCTTCTGTTGGTTTCGCTAATGGCCTTCTCCATTGAATTTGTTATACGCTCAGCATACATAACTACTTTACCATTAACATTTCGTGCGGCCCTTCCTATTGTTTGTATTAGCGAAGTTTCAGAGCGCAAAAAGCCCTCTTTATCAGCATCAAGTATTGCTACAAGAGATACTTCCGGTAAATCAAGACCTTCTCTTAGTAGATTTATTCCTACTAGAACATCAAACTCACCCAACCTTAAGTCTCTAATAATCTCCATTCGTTCGATGGTTTCCACGTCAGAATGAAGATATCGTACTTTTATACCTACTTCAGAAAGATACTGGGTTAAGTCCTCGGCCATTCTTTTAGTGAGGGTGGTTACAAGAACACGTTCTTTTTGTTCAATCCGTACCCTTATCTCTTCCATAAGATCATCAACTTGATTCTTAACAGGCTTTACTACAATTTCAGGGTCTACCAACCCAGTAGGTCTTATGATTTGCTCTGTAATAACCTTTGATCTTTCCTTTTCATATTTTCCTGGGGTTGCACTTACATAAACAGCTTGCTTTACTCTCTCAGCAAACTCAGCAAACATCAAAGGTCTGTTATCAAAGGCAGAAGGTAGGCGAAAACCATACTCTACTAAAGTCTCTTTTCTTGAACGGTCCCCATTATACATTGCCCCAATCTGCGGAACGGTTACGTGGGATTCGTCAATAACCACAAGAAAATCTTCGGGGAAATAATCAATTAGTGTATAGGGTGCACTTCCCGGCTCTCTTCTGCTAATATGCCTTGAATAATTCTCTATTCCAGAACAAAAACCAATCTCTTGCATCATCTCAAGATCATATCTTGTTCTTTGCTCCAGCCTTTGAGCTTCGAGAAGCTTATCATTTTCCCTAAAATACTTAAGTCTCTCTTCCAGCTCTTCTTCAATAGAATTAATTGCAAGCTTCATTTTATCACTAGTAGTAGCATAGTGAGAAGCAGGGAATATGGCAATATGCGTTCTTTGGCCTATTATTTCGCCGGTAAGTGGATCTACTTCAGTTATCCTGTCAATTTCATCTCCAAAAAACTCCACTCTGAAAATTGTGCCTCTGGAGGCAGAAGGATAAATATCCAACACATCCCCCTTAACCCTGAAAGTTCCTCTTCTAAAGTCGATCTCGTTACGTGTGTACTGTATATCTACAAGTTTTTCTATAACTTCGTCCCTGTCCCTCAACATTCCTGGTCTGAGCGACAACATCAAATCCGTATAATCTTCAGGATCTCCAAGACCATATATACATGATACACTTGCAACTATAATCACATCTCTTCTCTCAAACAGCGCTGCTGTTGCAGAGTGCCTTAAATTATCAATTTCTTCGTTTATTGATGAATCTTTTTCAATATATGTGTCGGTGGATGGAACATATGCTTCTGGTTGATAGTAATCATAATAGCTTACAAAATACTCAACAGCGTTGTTAGGGAAGAATTCACGGAATTCTGAACACAACTGTGCTGCAAGAGTTTTATTATGGGCAATTACTAGCGTAGGTCTTTGCACTCGCTCTATAACATTAGCTATTGTAAATGTTTTTCCCGAACCAGTAACACCAAGAAGTATCTGGTGAGCGTTCCCTCTATTTATTGAATCTACCAACTGTTCAATGGCTTCGGGCTGATCTCCCGAAGGTTTGTATTCAGACTTTATTTCAAATTTTGGCATATTAAACCTTCTTCTAATTAAAGTTTTTAACTATTCTAAAACAGAGCAATATATAAAATGCCTCAAAACTTCTCACATAAGCACATTTGGTAATTAGGCAAAACACGTATTCTGGCTCTTTGGCTAAAAAGATGTATGGTTCAGATTAATTATTGAATATGATAAAACAAAAAGACCATACACACGAGAAAGCATGTACAGTCCTGTATTGCGCACCTAAACATGTAAGTTAATACACGTACCTAGTTAGATTTTGCCAAAAACCAATTATTTCAATAAAAATGTCAATATAAGAGCTGTGGCAAGAAATATACCAGCAACAAGGGTTGTGTATTTTTCTAATATGGCATCAATACTGCGACCTTTATTTTTGCCGAAGAAAGTCTCGGCACCGCCAGCAATAGAACCACTAATACCAGCTGAACGCCCGGACTGTAATAAAACCATAGCAACTAATGCAATTGAGATAATTATATGCAAAATATTAACAACAATCTCCATTATAAAACCTCCATGGAATCCTTATAAATTCAACGTTCTTAATTTTAACACAAACAGATTTGGAATACAAGTATTAGTTTATAAACGCTGCAAATTCATTATATCAAAGCTCTTTCCTTTTTTAATAATCTTCTTATCACAAATTTTTATCCACATCTTAGTTTATTAACACACAAATTCATGTATCCATCTTACTCCATTGTCTATGAAGAAATTTTATTATGCCTTAGTACATATAAAAATTGTTCAATTACTTGTGAACAGTTATCGAATCGTTAATGTTCATATGTAATCTATATTTCTTGTAGAAAACTCATTTTGCTATATTTTTTATCTAACCGCTCATCCACATATCTATCTACAACAGCAGAGAAGTTTTTTAAAACTTCGGGGGATAGTTCAAACCCGAAGGCCTCACGGGAACTTGCACATAGCACATAAATCAAAGCTTTAGCTGTTCCTGTTTTTATGGGAATAGCATCATTTTCTTTCTGACATTGTTCACAGACAAATCCACATTGCTCAAAGCTAAAGAATATATCATTAATTTCTCTGGTTCCACATAAATGGCACCCCAACACGTGGGGCTCGAAACCCATTAACTGTACCATCTTTAGTGCATATACCCGAATAATAAGGTCTGGTGTTCTATCTTTATTTAAAAGCGAATTCAGTGCATACATTAAAACCTTCAAAGGCTCTTTTGCAGGTTGGTTCTCATATGTAATGTCATTAATAAGATGCAGCATATGAGCGGCATATGTAAGCAGAGCCATATCTTCTCTTATTTCATAAAAAGAGCTTATAATATCACATGTATTTAGAATATATGTATTCTTGCCCTTATACAAAACCCAGTCACAATAAGAAAAGACCTGAGTTCCAGCAGAGTATCGGTTTCTGTTACGCCTTACTCCTCTTGCCGAAACTGATATTTTCCCCAGGTCTTCTGTAACTATAGTAAGAATCTTATCGCAATCCCCAGCCTTCACTTCCCGTACAACTATTCCTCTTGTTTTGACATATGACATTTTTCACCATCCAATACAATCTCAGAAGCTACTTCTGTAAGAAAGTCGGTATTCTTTTCGTCTATCTCCTTATATCGCAAAAAATATTCTATATTCCCTGTTTCTTTAAACATTTTCCATGCTATGTCTTTTAACATGTTATCCCCCTCAACAAAAGATATATATGTATTTTTTGCTCTATTGGGTTGTTTATGTATACCAATTCAAGCCAAAATTTCGTGCTGGTAAAATTTTAATGCAAAGACCTTTGCATCTATCCAGCTAGCATTCATTTGAGGATAATATTAGGTTAAAAAACATAGAACCATTATTTCAAACTTTATTTGTGGTAAAGCTTATTAGTTTGGTATTGAGGCTCGCAAGTAATATTTATACCGAGTTTTTGGAAAACAGTTTCGTCAACTCTTGATAGTATTACTGATGAATGAGCTTCACAACCTTTTAGTCTCGGTAGCTGTTTCATAGCAAGAGCAGCCGTCGGGTTTGTTGCTGCACATATGGACAGAGCTATTAACACCTCATCCGTATGTAGTCGTGGGTTCTGATTTCCCATATGTTTCGTTTTTAAAACCTGTATTGGTTCAATGACAATAGGTGATATCAGATGTATGTCGTGATGTATTCCACCCAATTCCTTTAAAGCATTTAATAAAAGAGCGGCTGATGAGCCAAGTAAATCAGATGTTTTACCGGTTATAATTCTGCCATCGTGTAATTGGAGAGCTGCTGCAGGTCCTCCTGTAGATTCAACACGTTTCAATGCAGCACCCACAACTGGTCTATCTTTTGATGAAATTCCTAATTGTTTCATCAATAATTCTAATTTATACAATTCAGAGCGCTCGGAAAACCCCTGCCTCAATGAGCAACTTGTGTTATAATACCGTCTAATAATCTCTTGCTCAGATGCCCTACATACAACTTCATCATCGGTTATACAATATCCTGCCATGTTTACACCCATATCAGTAGGGCTTTTATATGGTGATTCTCCTGCAATTTTCTCAAACATAGCGTTTAGTACAGGGAAAATCTCAATATCTCTATTATAGTTAACAGAAGTCTTGCCATATGCTTCAAGATGAAACGGATCAATCATATTCACATCATCAAGATCTGTTGTAGCTGCTTCATATGCAAGGTTTATGGGATGTTTTAATGGAAGATTCCATATCGGAAAAGTTTCAAACTTGGCATAACCTGCAAGTGTACCCCGCTTATAGTCATGATATAGCTGTGATAGACAAGTGGCCATCTTCCCACTTCCAGGGCCTGGAGCTGTTACGACAACAAGAGAACGTGATGTTTCAATATAATCATTCTTCCCATATCCGTCATCACTAACAATAAGCGGAATGTTAGTAGGATAATCCGGAATTGAGTAATGCCTATATACCTTAATTCCAAGGTTTGAAAGGCGTTTTTGGAATGAGTCCACCGCATTTTGTGAGCGGTACTGTGTTATTACAACACTGCCTACATAAAGTCCTATGTCCCTAAAAGCATCGATTAAACGTAACACATCAAGATCATATGTTATACCAAGATCCCCACGCCTTTTACTTTTTTCAATATCATCGGTGCTAATTATTATTACTATTTCCACCTGGTCCTTTAGCTGCATGAGCATTTTGACTTTACTGTCAGGCTTAAACCCAGGAAGTACTCTTGATGCATGAAAATCATCAAACAGCTTACCACCAAATTCAAGATATAGTTTGCCGCCGAACAATTCAATTCTCTCAAGAATCTTTTCTGATTGCAGCTTAAGATATTTATCGTTATCAAATCCTATTTTATTCATCCGTCTTCTCCCGTACAGTTACTATTTTTGAATAATCGCCGAAAAAAGCCCCGGTATGCCGGTCAAAATTATATAAGCTTTAATACAAGCAAACAAGCGCCTCACAAGCAGAGACGCTCGCATCCTAATGTTACACCTATTAAGCGTTTTGCGATGTTACAGATTTTCAGTTAAGTAAATTAGTATATCATCATCGCAAAGACCTTTATTAAAGTATATCATTCCATTACTATTTAATACAAGAGGTGAAAGCATCATTCGTAAAATATGTCAGTTGTTAATGTCCATATTATCGGATAGTCGCATCTACAATTCTCATGCCCTGTCTTATTTATATCCAAGCTCTTTTAATAAAAAATCACTATTTCTCCAGTCCTGCTTAGTTTTTACCCATAACTTCAAAAAGACTCTCGAATCAAGTAAGTTTTCTACATCCTGTCTTGCTAATGTACCAATTTTTTTAAGCATGTCACCATTTTTACCAATAATAATACCCTTATGGCTCTCTTTCTCACAATAAATATTTGCATGAATTTCTATAAGATCCGAGTCTTGTTTTTCTTTAAATAGAATTACTTCAACACCGATACCATGAGGAATTTCCTCGCTGATGAGATGAAGTATTTTTTCTCGAATTATCTCTTGAACCAACACTTTCTCGGGTTGATCGGTCAGCATATCCTCGGGATAATATGGTTGACCTTCGGGAAGCAATTTTGCTGTCTCTTTAAGTACTAAATCCTTTGTTTCGGAATTAAGAGCACTTATGGGTATTATTTGCTCGAAATTCATTACTTTGCTATATTGGTCAATAAGAGGCAGAATGTTTTGTTTTTCTACCAAGTCCACTTTATTTATCAAAAGGATTATTGGAGTTTTGGAATCTTTCAGTAGTTCAATTATCTTTAAATCTCCAGGGCCTATAGTTTTATCAGTTGCCTCAACTATATACAAAATGACATCCACATCATCTAAAGTGGTAATTGCTGATTTTTGCATATAATCACCCAACTTGTTTTTAGGGCGATGCATCCCAGGCGTATCCATAAAAACAATCTGGTAGTCATTGGTTGTGACTATTGTTTTAATTGTATTTCTTGTGGTCTGCGGCTTGTCTGACATTATTGCAATTTTTTCTCCTGTCAGCAAGTTTAATAATGTTGATTTTCCTACATTAGGTCGTCCGATAATTGTTACGAAACCTGAACGAAAAGCCATATAGTACCCCTTTCATATCTGTAATACAACAGCGCTACCCCAAACTATTATAACCTAAATCATCCTTGGAAAATGCATGAGGTAAAAGTTCATCCATATTATATATTTTATATTCCCCATTTTTATTGCTACAAATAAACTTTGTGTCTTCATTTGCAAATTCTGATATTACCTGTCGGCAAATCCCGCATGGAAAGGTTAAGGAGCTACTATCACTAGCTATAGCTATTGCAATGAGTTCACTTTCTCCTGCAGATACTGCTTTTACAATGGCAGTTCTTTCTGCACATATGGTCGCTCCATACGATGAATTTTCCACATTACATCCAGTAAATATCTTTTCATCTACAGTCAATACCGCAGCGCCGACTCTAAAGTTTGAATACGGAACATAGGCATTGTCTCTTGCTTCAAGGGCTTTATTAACTAAAAATTCCCAGTCCATAAGTTTTTCACTCCTAAACAGCCATTTGCAATTTTTACAAAAGCTTTTAAGCGCCATTATCTTGTTTCATTGTATTATAAAAACATAATAATGACAAAGATTTTTGCGGTGCACTCCACATACATCCATATTGCATTTGCAATTTCATATATATTATCTTGATTTTGCTAATATTATTCTTTTTTAGTTATAAACTAATATTTGAATGTAATCTCTGCTTCTAAAAAACGATTAATTTCACGGCGCCTGCGAAAGGGCTCAATAATATCAAGGAATAACATGTGTACAGCCTCCCAAGTGAAAACCCATCCACCGATCAACAAGCTTTCAAGGAAAACATTCGAAATAATAGCTTTTGATTGAATTCTATTTGCCAACAATGTGTACAAAGATAGCAGTGAAAGAGAAATAAAAAGTAAAACAGCTGAAAGCTTGAAAAACCTCTTTGTTTTTCGATTAGACAATCGTTTTAATGAATTATAATAGTTGTGATAACTTATGCGAATAAGTTCTTCTTTTTCTTTACTGATTCCAGCTGTGTTTAAGGAGAAATTGATTTCAAGCTTTTCTCTTAAAGAAATGTCCTCTGAGCATAGATCAAGAAATTCAGCCAGTTCGGGATGAATATCTCGCTTTTTAATCGTAGAATTATCCCACTCATGAAAAAACTCAATATAATCATCAAGAGCAATATCGATAATTACACGCCCTGTGCTTTTGTTCCTTCTATATATAGTTTCATACTTTTTTGTTTTCTTTATTCTTTTCATAGACAACCTTCAGCAAATTACTTTGCGATGCCACATATTTCACTGAAAAAATTATACATTAAACTATAGGATAAAAACAAGAAAAAAAGCAAAAAGACTTTTGCTCTTTTTCTATGATAATACCCTAGGCTGATAGAATGTTACCTTCTACCACAGGTGCATTCATTATATTATAGTAACTTTATTAAAGCTGTTCATTATGAAACCTTTATATATAATTCTTCATTGTTTGTATCAATCACTGCTGTAGAGCCTTCATGAATCTCACCCGATACAATTTTTTTGCCCAAATCTGTTTCAACAATTCTCTGAATATACCTTCGTAGTGGACGAGCACCATATAATGGAGAATATGCTTCATCAAGAATTTGGTTTTTACCATCATCGGTTATTTCCAAGCTAATATTTCTATCCTTGAGCCTTTCACGCAGTTCGTTAAGGATTAAGTCAATAATAGAGTAAATATCCTTTCTACCTAATGGTTTAAATAACACTATATCATCAACTCGGTTAATAAACTCAGGTCTGAAATGATTATTTAAGCTGCCCATAACCAGATTCTTAACTTGCTCTGATATTTCACCGCTTTCTGATAGACTCTCAAGCAATATTTCGCTTCCTATATTACTTGTCATTATTATTATGGTGTTTTTAAAGTTCACAGTCCTGCCTTGGCTATCTGTTAAACGCCCATCATCTAAAAGTTGAAGTAATACGTGGAACACATCAGGGTGTGCCTTTTCGATTTCGTCAAACAAAATTACAGAATAAGGTTTTCTTCTAACTGATTCTGTCAGCTGTCCCCCTTCTTCATATCCAACATAACCGGGAGGTGCTCCGATTAACCTCGCCACCGAGTGTTTTTCCATATACTCACTCATATCTATTCTGATCATGTTTTCTTCAGTATCGAATAAAGCTTCGGATAGTGCTTTTGCAAGCTCTGTTTTTCCAACCCCTGTAGGCCCTAAAAAAATAAATGAACCAATAGGCCTTGTAAGGTCCTTAAGTCCTGCTCTGGCACGGATAACTGCATCGGATACAGCTTTGACTGCTTCATTCTGCCCAATCACTCTCTTATGAAGTATGTTTTCTAAATTTAATAATTTTTCTTTTTCCTCTTCAACAAGCTTTGTCACAGGTATCCCTGTCCACCTAGCAACTATTTCTGCTATTTCCTGCTCTGTAACCTCTTCTTTTAGAAGCTGATTATTAAGGGATGCTTGCCTCTTTTTATAATCCTCCATCTGTTTCTCAAGCTCTGGTAAACGTCCGTGCTTAAGTTTTGCAAGTGTTTCAAGGTCATAGACTCTTTCTGCATTTTCTATCTCAATTTTGACATTTTCTATTTCTTCCTTTAAGTCCTTTTCTTTTTGAATGAAGCTTTTTTCCATTTCCCATTGAGCCTTCATTTTCTCTGCTTCTTGCTTTAGGATCTGTATTTCATGCCCTATTTGGTCCTTTCTTTCAAGTGAGTTTCTATCGGTTTCCTTACCCAACACCTGTTGTTCTATTTCATATTGCATTATTTTTCTGTTTATTTCATCAAGTTCGTAGGGCATACTGTCAATTTCCATTCTTAACATAGAAGCTGCTTCATCCATTAAATCAATGGCTTTATCAGGAAGAAATCTATCAGTAATATAACGATTAGATAGAACAGCACAAGCAATAATGGCATTATCTGTTATACGTACTCCATGGTGGATCTCATATTTCTCTTTAAGTCCTCTTAAAATAGAGACAGTATCTTCAACAGTGGGCTGATCAATTAATACAGTTTGAAATCTTCTTTCTAACGCTGCATCTGTTTCTATATATTTTCTGTACTCGTCCATAGTTGTGGCACCAATACAGTGTAGTTCACCTCTTGCAAGCATTGGCTTTAGGATGTTTCCGGCATCCATAGCTCCATCAGTTCTACCTGCTCCAACAATTGTATGAATTTCATCGATAAAAAGAATTATTCTACCTTCGGACTGTGTTATCTCCTTCAAGACTGCTTTTAGTCTTTCCTCAAATTCACCACGAAATTTTGCACCAGCAATCAATGCACCCATGTCAAGAGAGAATATTGTTTTACTCTTTAGACTCTCTGGTACATCCCCTCTTACTATTCTTTGTGCAAGACCTTCAGCTACCGCAGTTTTACCCACTCCGGGCTCTCCTATTAGAACAGGATTATTTTTTGTTCTTCGAGATAAAATACGTATAACACTACGGATTTCCTGATCTCTACCTATGACAGGATCTAATTTCCCCTGCTTTGCAAGCTCAACAAGGTCACTTCCATACTTTTCTAAAGCCTGATAACCTTCTTCTGGATTTTTGCTTGTCACTCTTTCATTGCCCCTTACCTTTGATAATGCTAAAAGCAGCTTTTCTCTATCCATACCATACTTGGATATAAGTTTACTTGAGGATGAATTTCTCTCGTTCATAATAACCAAATAAATGTGTTCTACACTAACAAACTCGTCTTGAAACTTCTTGGCTTCATCGGCTGCTTTTAGGAGAACCTGATTAAAACGCCTTGAAGGGTAAACTTGGCTTACATTGGTCCCATAGACCTGTGGTATCTTATCTAGTTCTTGCTCAAGTTCTTTCTTCAACAGCTCTGTGTCAATACCACTTATTACAAGCAAATTCGGTATAAGTCCGTCCTCTTGCTCAAGCAATGCCATGTGCAAATGTTCTACATCCACCTGCTGATGATCTAGTTTAATTGCTAGTTGTTGAGCTCCCACAACAGCTTCTTGCGCTTTATCAGTAAATTTTTCAAAATTCATACTATTTCACCTCTCTTATTGAGTATTATCCCTGTGTTTTTTGCAATTGCTCATATAGCGTTTTTTGTTCATTTGTTAAGTAGCGAGGGTTTACTATTTTAACCATAATAAATAAATCACCACGTTCTCTTTGACTCTTACCATATCCCTGTTTTGGGATCCTGATCTTCTGATCTGTTTGTATTCCAGCGGGGATTTTAACCTGTATGGTGCCACTTGGTGCCTGAATCTTCACTTCTCCACCAAGGGCTGCAACCCATGGGAATACCTCGATTTTTTTTATGAGGTTCTTACCCTCCAATTTATACTGTCCCTCTTTAAACTTAATAGTAATATACAAATCCCCGTTTGGTCCTCCACCAATGCCTGGATTACCTTGTCCAGAAAGCTTAATTTTACCGCCTTCGGGGATCCATCTCGGTATTTTCACAGAGATGGTCTTGCTACCATTCATATTTCTAATTGCAAAGGTCTTTTCTACTCCTTCAATACCGTCTTCAGGGGAAATAGTCATTTCGGCTTCTATGTCTTCACCACGCATTTGGGCGCGTGTGGAATATCCGGAACTAAAGCCTCGAGTTCTGCCACCACCCGCACCAAATAAATCATTTAAATCTATACCACCTTCACCAAAAAACATATTAAAGAAATCACTGAAACCATTTTGGCTTCCTCTAAATTCATAATGTCCAAACTGCGATGGATCAAAATTCATTCCATTTTGAAAATCCATTGTTCCAAACTGATCATATTTTTGTCTTTTATCCTTATCACCTAAAACCTCGTAAGCCTCATTAACTTCCTTAAATCTTTCCTCGGCTTTATTATTTCCAGGGTTAGCATCTGGATGGTATTTCTTTGCAAGCTTTCTATAGGCTTTCTTTATTTCATCTTGGGATGCACTCTTGTCCACACCCAAAGTTTTATAGTAGTCTTTATATTCCACAGCAACACCTCCGACTTTGACTTTCTTTGACTATCAATACCATTATACAACAATTTCAAGTAAAATCAATATTTATTTCTATTTTAACAGAAAAAGCACTTTTTATAATATCGTTTAGAATGTACGGGAAAAACACACAATTACTAATAATTCACAGCAAATATGCAAATTATAGTATGGGAGGAATATAGATGACTAAAGAGATCATTGCTCTCATCTTAGCTGGTGGTACCGGTACAAGATTAGGCATTCTAACAAAGTTATTAGCAAAACCTGCAGTACTTTATGGTGGTAAATATCGCATCATTGATTTTACATTAAGTAACTGTATTAACTCTGGAATAGATACGGTTGGAGTTCTTACTCAATATAGACCACTTCAGCTAAACAACCATATTGGCATAGGCAAGCCTTGGGATCTTGATAGAATGAATTGTGGTGTTACTATTCTGTCACCATTTACAAGGCAGCAAAAAGGCGAATGGTATTCAGGAACTGCAGATGCAGTATATCAAAATTTACATTATATTGATGAGCAAAATCCAAAATATGTAATAGTACTTTCAGGTGATCATATTTACAAAATGAACTACTCAATGATGTTGGACTTTCACAAAAAGAATAATGCCGACTTAACTATCTCAGCAATTCAAATTCCTCTTGAAGAAGCACATAGATATGGTATTATCCATGCAACTGATGAAGGTAAAATATATGGATTTGAAGAAAAACCGCCAGAACCGAAGAGTAACCTTGCATCCATGGGCGTTTACATATTTAAAATGGACGTCCTAAAAAAATGTCTAATTGAAGATCGAAGTATTGAAGGTTCTAGCCATGATTTCGGAAAAAACATTATCCCTAAACTGCTCAATGATGGGAAAAATCTATGGGCCTATACTTTTTCAGGCTATTGGCGCGATGTCGGAACTATACAGGCTTACTACGAATCCAACATGGACTTAATTACTCGCGTGCCACAATTCAACCTATTTGATCACAACTGGAAAATCTACACACCAAATCCCGTTAAACCTGCGCACTATATTGGAGAGTCGGGATATGTATCTAAATCTATTATTTCTGAAGGGTGCATGATTTTTGGGCAAGTTAAAAATTCCATCATATTTCCGGGCGTAACGATTGAAGAAAATGCCTTTATTGAGGATTCAATTATTATGTCAAAAAGCACTGTTAAATCTGGTTCTAGACTAAATTGCACAATAGTAGGAGAAAAAACCACTCTCGGTCGCAATGTCAGAACTGGGATCGGTGATTATGCTGAGAATATTTTTAACAGTGAAATATATAAAACAAAAATAACAGTGATAGGCTCCGATACCATTGTCCCTGATAATACAAATATTGGTTGCAATGTTGTTATTGATAATAAGATATCAGCTCAGGATATCCCGTCTTCGAATATTCCTTCGGGTTACGCATTACTGAAAGGTGGTGATGGTAATGTATAACACGATGGGCATTATATTTACAGGTGGAAAAAACAATCGTCTTAAAGAGTTGTCTGCTGAACGTTCCATATCGGCTGTACCTTTTGGTGGAAAATATCGCGCAATTGATTTCGCACTATCAAACATGATAAATTCTGGCATACGCAATGTTGGAATACCTACACAGTATAATTTTCACTCATTAATGGATCACTTAGGCTCTGGAAAGGAATGGGATCTGGATAGAAAAAATGATGGTTTGTTCATACTAACCCCCTATTTGTCCGAGTATGGAACGGGATGGTATAAGGGTAATGCAGATGCAATGTACAAAAATTTAACTTTCCTAAACCGTAGCAATGAAGAGTTCGTGGTTATAAACCAAGGCTATGCAATCTATAATATGAATTATATTGATATGCTAAAACACCATGTGGACAAGGACGCCGATGTTACAATCTCTTGCAGATATATGGCTGACTTTCCCCAAGAATATCTTTGCAAATTAGGAATTGTTGAAACAGATAGCGATAAACGAATCATTGACATTCAGGAAAAGCCCCTGAACCCAAAAAGCAATTTTGTATCCATGGGGGTTTACATTATCAAACGGAAATTGCTAATAACCCTTCTTGAAGAAAGCGCTGCCCATGGATATTATGAATTCGTAAGAGATATACTTGTAAAAAAAGTTAAGGAATTACGTATTTACAGTTATGAATGGAAAGGTTATTGGAAACCTTTATGCAATATACAGCTGTACTACCAAACAAACATGGAATTGTTAAATCCATCTGTTCGCTATGAGCTTTTTATGAAAAATGGTAGAATATTCACAAAGGTAAAAGATGAACCACCAGCAAAATATAACGAGGAAGCTTTGGTGCGAAATGCTGTGGTTGCAGATGGTTGCATCATCGAAGGTCGGGTGGAAAACAGCATACTCTTTAGGGGTGTAAATGTTCAAAGAGGCGCAGTTATTAATAATAGTATCATAATGCAGGATTCTGTAATTTGCGAAAATACATCCCTTGATTACTGTATATTAGACAAAAACGTGGTTATTACACCAAACAAGCAACTAAAAGGTGATAAGAACTGGCCTTTAATAGTAGGTAAAAACGTGGTAGTATAATAAAATGATTACTATATTTACCGCTCTGTATTGTGAAGCTGAGCCGATAATTCAATATTTTGATTTGAAAAGACAGGATGATATTAACGGATTTCAACTTTTTTCAAGAGATCCAATTCATTTATTGATTACAGGTGTTGGGAGCATCAATGCTGCAATAGGTGTTACTTCCCTGTGCTCAAGTTCTTTGTACGCTCCTGATTTTGGTGATATCATTGTTAATATTGGTATCTGCGGTACCAAGAATTTAAGCTTGGGAAAAGGCTCTCTCCTGTTAGGTAAAAAAATAATTGATCTTAGTACATACAGAGCTTACTATCCTGATATGATTTTTGAACATGAATTTACTGAAAGCACTATTTTAACAAGTCCTGTTCCAGTAACAGGTAGTGTCAATAATAGTGCCATAGTTCACTCTTTGCATACAGAGCATAGTAGTATCTACGCGGGTAGCACCGAAATTTCTATGACAGAATGTGCAGGGCTTCGAACACAGAGCTTTATTCATAAGGATAATACCAACACTATTTCTAATGAGTGGCTTTCGGATGCAATCAACTTATTCGCCACTGATATGGAGGCATCTGGGATATTCCATGCTGCAAAACTTTTTTATCAACCACATCAAATGTTCTTTTTTAAAGTTGTTTCAGATTATCAGGATGGCGAAAAGTTAAGGAAACAAGATGTGTTAAGTTTAATATCTGACAATATTGGACAAATTGCAAAATGGATATTACCAATTCACGATGAGCTACAAAGCCGTAAACCAATGGTGTTTTCAGAGCAGGAGAAGGCTTTGTTGAATAGAACTGCTGAAAGCTTAAGATTAACTGTCTCAATGCAGTTTCAACTTAAGGGTTTACTTCATTACTATAAAATAAAGAATGGCGATTTTACTAGGGATTTAGAACAATTTTTGAAAGAAAATATAAAACAAACATGCAAAAATAAAAACGAAGGGAAGAAATACTTTGAAAAGCTTAGAAAAAGCTTCCTATAACGCTGCGTTTAGTCATATCTATGTGGAAAAAGAAATAATTGATCACCCCAACACGATAGAAATATTATCTCGTTTTCCGAAAGCTGTGAAAATAGAAATTAGCCGTTATAATGAAATTTTCTCCAGAAGCAATCAAAGTTTTATCATTCAAAAAAAATCACCAGCTCTAATTCTAGCAAAAAAATATGGTAAATTTCTTTTCGAGGGCGCTCCAGTATGTCAAGATTTTGGCAATGAACATTTTTATTATACTACTTGCGTTATGAACTGTATTTATGATTGTGAGTACTGTTTTTTACAAGGTATGTATGACAGTGCCAACATAGTGGTTTTTGTAAACCTTGAAGATTATTTCGCAGAGATAGAAAAACTTCTCGCAATCCATCCAATGTATTTAAGTATATCGTATGATACTGACTTACTATCACTTGAGCAAAAGCTAGGCTTTGCACAAAAATGGTGTCGCTTCACTAAAGCCCATTCAGATCTTACAATTGAAATCCGCACAAAAAGTGCAAATAACAAAGCAATAGAAGTGTTAACGCCGTCAAAAAATATAATTCTTGCATGGACATTATCGTCAGAAACAGTCCAAGAGGCCTATGAGCACAAAACACCACCCTTAATGCAAAGGCTGTCATGCATTAAAAAGGCGCTGGAAAAAGGTTTCCAAGTTAGAATTTGCTTCGATCCCATTTTATATTCTAAAGACTGGTTATCTTCTTTTGAAGAGATGGTTGAAAAAACTTTCACAGAAATACCAGCTACCAAAATCCATGATGCGAGTATTGGGGTATTCAGAATCTCCAGGGATTATCTGAAAAGAATGAGGAAAAATCGCACTGATTCGGTCATTGTTCACTACCCTTATGAATACGACAATGGTGTTTACCACTATGGAAGTCATTTATCTCATTTAATGACCTCTTCGGCTTGCGATATCTTAAAAAAATACATACCCGATGAGAAAATATTCGTCTGGAATTAACACAGGGAACACAGGGGGACGGTTCTTTTGTGTTAATTAACACAAAAGAACCGTCCCCCTGTGTTGTGTGTTGTTTTATGGTAGGGTTGCAAAGCCCTTTTCTAAATCTTCATCTGTTGGAATATAATCCGTCATGGTTCCAGCGTTATAACTACTATAAGCTGATAAATCAAAATATCCGGTACCCGATAGACCAAAAATAATGGTTTTCTCCTCGCCTGTTTCACAGCACTTTTTGGCTTCGTCCATTGCCACTCTTACTGCATGAGAAGACTCTGGAGCGGGCAGTATTCCCTCGTGGCGCATAAACTCTTTCGCAGCTTCAAACACTTTTGTTTGTTCAACAGATCTAGCTTCAAAATAGCCATCGTGATACAGTTTTGCCAGTATCGGATTCATTCCATGATATCTTAGCCCACCTGCATGATCCGGAGAAGGCATAAACCCTGAACCGAGAGTATACATTTTCAACAATGGTGTGATCTTACCAGTATCTCCAAAATCATAAGCATATCGACCTCTTGTAAGTGTTGGGCAAGACGCTGGCTCAACCCCGATAAAATGAATGTTGTTTTTGCCTTCAATCTTATCACCCATGAAAGGAGCAATAAGTCCAGCAAAATTCGAGCCACCTCCGACGCAACCAATCATTATGTCAGGTTCAATGCCATACTTTTCACATGCTGTTTTTGTCTCCTCACCGATAATTGTTTGATGAAGTATCACATGATCCAATACACTTCCTAAAACATAACGGCAATTATCGGTACTCATTGCAATCTCTAAAGCCTCTGAAATTGCACACCCTAGAGAACCACCTGTTTCTGGATTCTCTTCTAAGATCTTTCTACCTATTTCAGTTGTATTCGAAGGTGAAGCTATAACTTTGCTCCCATAGGTTTCCATGACTGTTTTCCTGTATGGTTTTTGATTCATAGAAACCTTAACCATATAAACAATAAGATCAATATCATAATAAGCACATGCCATAGAAAGAGCAGTACCCCATTGTCCAGCACCTGTTTCGGTCGTGAGTGTGGTAATTCCTTGTTCTTTAGCATAATACACCTGAGCTGCAGCCGAATTGAGTTTGTGAGAGCCCGATGTATTAGTGCCTTCAAACTTGTAGTAAATCTTGGCTGGTGTTTTTAAAGCCTTTTCCAGATTATACGCACGAATAAGGGGTGAAGGACGAATCATTCTGTAAAAATCCATAATGCCTTCAGGTATTTCGATATATTTATCTTTTTCATTTAACTCCTGCTCTATTACTGCTTCGCAAAAGATCGGGGCAAGGTCTTCTTTTTTACACGGCTTAAGCGTGCCCGGATGCAACATCGGTGATGGTTTTTCCTTCATAACAGCCTTTAAATTATACCAATTTCTTGGAACCTCATTTTCTGATAAAAATATTTTGTAAGGTATTTTTGTCATAGTTTTCATCCCTTTCTTTCTATTATTAACGCAGAGCCTCTTGTTTTATTAAGTTACATCGCAAAAGCCACTTATTAACTAGATTCCCCGCATTTTTGTAAAATTAAAATAAAAAAAGCCTTTATCCATATATAGGACAAAGACTATTATCTCTGCGGTACCACCTAAATTGCGTATAAAACGCCACTTGTTTTCATGTACTAACATACATGCTTCCTTACTAACGGGTGAAGCTCCCGGCGTGCATACTCTAACATATTTCAGCATCGCCCTCATGAGTCCATTCACAATAAACTTTAACATCGCAATTCCACCATCTGCGACTCTCTATTGATAAAGTATTTATGCTACTTCTCTCAATCACAGGTTTAAATATTGAATTTATACCATGATATTCAAAAACTACATTCTTGTCAAGCTTTATTCAAAAATTTTTTCCAATATTGCAAATGTTGTTAATTGTAAAACTAAATTAGACCCCTTTTTTAATCTTGAGTCTAATCTAGTCTTACAAACTCAGGAGTTTAATTCAACTCTATAAGGTCATTTTGTCTTACGAATTTGAGGATCAATTTCAAAAGTCTAATTTACTTTTGAAATTGACCAAAGTTTCAAATATAATTAATTGTAATTTAGAACGAAACAAAACACTATAATCATCAAATCATAGGACAAATTGTAACAGGTCCTAGTAAACCTGACTTAAGCCTCTTCCTATCGTATGCTGCCATATGGGCAAACCTCTTTGAATACATTCTTTTTTCGGCTTCTATCGTACCTGTAACTTCATTTGCTCCAGTATTGTATACAGTAATCTCAATTAAGTGCTGACCTTTATCTATACCCTTTACAAGCAGTTGATAGGGTTTATAAGCTGTTCTTCCAACCTCTTTGCCGTCAATTGAGACAATTGCATGATAATATAGCTTAGGTAGGCATATTAATGCGTTTTTTTCATCAGAGTTATAGTCGAAGTACGCAGAATATTTCATATATCCAGAATATTCCGGTAACCCAAGTCTTGACCAATCCGGCCAATCCATGCCGTCAAGTTTTATTTCTTTACCATCGGGTAACGTAACCCACCAATTGACTGGCTGAATACAATTTTCAACATCGGGCTCAGCGTGCCTTGCTCTTGATATATTCCCATTCCTATTTACCATGAACACTTTTAAAGCACAACCATCAAAATATGTTGAAAATTTTAGTGTTTCATCACATATAACAGGGTTCAGGCTTCCATCTTTCAAATCCACCTCATATAATTCGCCGTTATCCTTTATTGATATTTCAACTTCGGTATCATTATACGATTCATTTAATAGCATATATAGGGTTTGATTCTTGCTCTTCCTTGTACAAAGAGATATCTTATTCCCCGGGTGAACCCAAACGACCTGGTTTACGTGTTCTTTTATAAGTGGAAGTTCACTACAAAGAACTGCTTCATTTTCTAATAGTGGATTGAATCTAAAAACGGATATTATCTTTCCTCCTACACTATTAAATTGTCTTAGTTTTTTAGCAACTTCATCTTTAATAGTGCAATTCGGAGGTAAAATAATAGTATTTATTATATTGCCTGATTTGGTTAAAATCCCACCATCGGTTAGGTTAAGCTTTAATATGGCTTCATCCCAAATATAATCAAATTCATATGGCATATAGGTTAATTCTTTTGCAATATCGTTAACCCATTCCCAAATAAACTTCTGAGCATTATTAATGGTGAGCTGACCAATATTAAGCTGAGTTCTATATAAATCGTATTCGGGTACATAAATAGCTGTATTTACATTTGTCTCTCCATATGTAGAGATGGAAGAGGATGCAGCCATTCTTTCGTATATAAGTTTACCAAAAGGCTCCTGTAGCATGTGATTAGGCATTTGAGGGCTTTCGGGCGGGCTGTCCGGACTATTATTCGAGTACATAAGATGAAAATCATCAATACCCCGTATGACCTGATGATCGGTTATGTAACGCATTAAATCGCCATGAAGACCTTGTCCCATTCCCGCAAATGTTTCTGAAGTAGCATGCTCTTTCCCTAAAAGCCTTTTTACAGAGCCAGCATATCTGGGGAAATCTGAAAATGTATCGGGTTCAATTTGTGCCCAAATAACATCCACCGCAGGGCGTGTGTTATATTTCATATTTTTAAAGAAATGTCCACTTATCGTTGACAATGTATTTAAATGATGATCTAGATCCATATGACCCGACAGTTCGACATTGTGTTCATCACACCAACTTTTTAAAACCCCATAGAAATTATCTGCAACCATATCGGTATATACATCAAAGAAATCATCGAAATACTTCTTAATAACAGCGGGTTCATTGACATTAATATGCGATAAAAGATACGGGAGTATCTCCAGCATATCATAACCCTTCTTTTGTATAAACATCTCAGGTAATCTATGGCTATAAGGAAATTTAAACTGAAGATAGGGTTCATCATAGAAAAAACCTTTAATTACATCTCCAAAATAGCTAGAAAACCTTTGATAATACATCTCGTACATAACATTAAGAAACTTTTTAGTAGCTTTAGAATTGAGCATATCAATACATGACATTGCCGGGTCTCCAGCAAAAGATTTACATGAAGATTTTGAAGCCTGCTCGTCATAGTCCCATGAAACTACAACAAAATGCGCATATTCATCTTCACATTTATATTCAAAAAGTTTATCTTGTTTTATACTAACTCTTTCAAATGTATTATTAATAAAAATACCTGCTGAAACCACATTCTCAGGCATTGAAAGTGTGATTTTATCATGCTTTTTTAATATACAGTTGTGTGAAATATAAAGTTTTTTTGCCCTAAATGAATCATTGGTACAAACCAACCCACCAGCTGTTCCACTGGGGTATCCCCAATCATCAAAAATCCATACTTCAAGACCTTCTTCTTTAGCTGTTTTTAATGCAACCTCATATGAATCCAAAACCATGTTGATCCATGATTCATTAGCTCTGCCAACACAATCAGTCGCTATTATCATATTGAATCCGCGAAAGCCTTGTTTCTTGCACCACTTTACCCAATCTCGTATACTTTCGTGGCTTTTATGAGCTTTAACTCCGAAAAAGGCCAATGGTCTATGCTTGTCTAAATTAATATCTAATAAATTGTATATATTCGGAAACTCCATATATCCACCTCTTAAAGCTATCTGAGTACTTACACTAAGTATACCACCTTTTATCAATATCTCAAAAACAAAACTTCACTTTATCATTAACAAATCAACAAAATCATACGATCAAGTATAAAGTAAATAGAGGTTTTAACTATGAGGAGATTTATTCTTTCTATAGATGGGGGCGGAATTAGAGGTATAATACCAGCGGTTTTTTTATCGGAACTGAAAAAGACACTTGAAAAAAATGGTGTAACTGAGCCATTTCATCAGATTTTCGACCTCATAGCAGGTACATCTACAGGAGGTTTGATATCTCTGGCATTGACAGTTCCAATCTACCAAAAGGATGGAGGTGAGTTGTATGATAAAGCTGGAGGAATTGCAGCTGAGCAGTTACCTGTTCTCTATAAGATGTTGGCTAATAAAGTGTTCCCCGGCAATAAAAACAGAGTACGCAAAACCATAAGGCAGGTATTTACAAGCAAGTATAGTTCTATCCCATTTCACAACGTCTTACGGGGTTTATTCAAGAACTGTACCGTTAAGGAAGCATTAACTAATTTGCTGTTAACAACCTTTAATATGGAGACCATGCAACCTGTTTTTATAAAAAAAAGGCCTCTAGCTGCAGGAGGCGACACTGATCCAAACTTTTACATGGCTGACGCAGCATTGTCAACAGCTGCTGTTCCTACATATTTCCCGCCAGGATATGTGAATAGTATTGGTGATATCACGAACAGTTATTGCCTTATAGATGGCGGAATTTTTTGCATTAATCCAGCTATGAGTGCCCTTACCGAAGCCAGAAAGATTTTTCCTCGATCTGAATACATAATATTGTCCCTTGGCACTGGGCAGCAGAAAGAAGAATACAAAACTGAGAAAATACGAAATTGGGGTTTTTTTAATTGGATTGCTCCCTGGCTTGGCTTACCCCTAATTACAGCAATTGGCGAAGGGCAAAGAATAAGCACAAACCATATGCTAAATAAGCTGCCCCAGGTTAAATTGATTCGCTCAGACATATATCTTGATAAAAACGCGGGTATCGATGACGGCGGAGCGGAAAATCTTGAATATCTAACAGCAAAGGGAATAGAAATGTGGAATGCTAACAAAAGCGAGATTGACACTCTTATTAAGAACATCGTAAACAACCAACAACTTAGAGGAGATAATAAAGTTCGCAAAATAGTCTAGACAATTTGAAACAGTAATATCGTCATTTTTAACAAGTAATCCATATAACATACAAAAGCTCTCACAGCATCTAGAAGACGTTCTAGTTCTATAGGGTTCGATGAAAAATTTGGCGTTTGCATTAAGAGGGGGCGCTAAGTCGTCGCTTTATAAAGTCTAATTAAAGTAGGCTTCGATTAACTAGTCTTTTGATACAATAACATAAAGACGGCCTTTTTCTATTGTCACTTCAGCATTTTCTTGGATAAATTCATTACTAATACCAAGACCTGTACCCATGACCATTCTTGCATCCTTCAACGGATAAGCAAGGCCCTTGGTTGTAACTCCTTCAACTACAGCAGTTGCGGGAATTAACGATACACAGAAACCTTGCTTTCTTTTCAGTTCAATACGATCTGTAACAATATGAATATAATTATTTTGGTCGATTATTACACCTTTTACTCCAGCGTCTGCTAGTTTGTGGAGAAGATGAATATTTGAAAGTGTATGATCCATACGCGTCCCAATGGCGCCCACAATATATATACAAGTTGCACCTTTTTCAATAGCAAAATCTAAAGCAAGCTCCATGTCAGTATAATCTTTGTGGATAGGAAACTTAATAATCTCAGTACCGTTATTTTGGTATAAGGCTCTTATTTCAGGATGGATTGAGTCAAAATCACCAAGTAAAATATCAGGTTGAATTCCTGCTTCATAAAAATACCTTGCCCCACCATCAGCACATATTAAAAGATCGGATATATCGGATAATTCTTTAATAATTTCAGTGGATTCAACAGTTCCACTTCCCACAATTAATACATTCATGTCTACTTCTTCTTTCGACAAAAAGCAGATTTTTGCCTTAATTCTGTCACAAAAGATGTTTTCTCTGAGGCATTGAAAAATGCTGATCCAGCAACAATAACATTTGCACCCGCAGCCGTTACTTCAGATATATTATTAACACTAATGCCACCATCTATTTGCAAATAGACATCTGGATTATTTTTATTTAACATATTACGTAATGTTATAATTTTTTCTGTCATTTGTGGTATATAAGCCTGTCCTCCAAATCCTGGGTTTACCGTCATTAAAAGCACCATATCCACATAATCATAAACATAATCCAACACATTAAGTGGTGTAGCTGGATTTAATGAAACCCCTGACTTTATACCTGATTCACGTATAACCTGAAGTGTTCGATTCAGATGAGTACATGACTCGGCATGAACAGTAATCATATCTGCTCCTGAGCTGATAAAATCATTCAATAGGCGTTCGGGCTGTTCAATCATTAAATGAACATCAAGAAAAAGCTTTGTTTCTTTTCTAATAGACTTAATTACTGGTGGTCCTATGGTAATATTGGGAACAAAGTGACCATCCATTACATCGATATGAACCCAATCCCCTCCAGCATTTTCAATTGTATCTAAAGCCTCTTTCAGACGTGTAAAGTCTGCTGATAGAATTGATGGCGCTATAATTATTCCATCTTTATTTGTATCTATTGTCATATTGTAATTTCAACTCCTCGTATAGTATTTGATAGCCTTCATATCTGCTTGAGGATATGCCTCCTGATTTCAGAGAATCCTTTACTGCGCATCCCGGCTCTCTTAAATGGCTGCATCCATTAAATCTACAATTACCCTCTAATCCTTGAAACTCAGGATACATGAATCGCAACTGATCATATTCGATGTCTTCTAATGCCATGGTGCTAAACCCGGGGGTGTCCACTACATATCCGTCATTATCCAAAGGAAGCAGCTGAACATGTCTTGTTGTATGCCGACCTCTTTGGATTTTACTACTCACTGCTCCAGTTTCCATAACCCATGAATCAATTATATTATTAAGAATAGTCGATTTGCCAACACCGGATTGACCTGCAAAAACCGTTCGACATCCTTTAAGCTTCTCGTGGAGCTCCTCATATCCTCTTTTCCCCACTTTGCTCATAGGGATGATCTGATATCCCGTGTTTCTATAGATAGATTTAACCTCTGAAATATCTTTTTCATCAATTAGATCCATTTTGTTTATAATAATAATTGGTGTTATGTTTTTCTGTTCTGCTGCAATAAGTAACTTATCCACAAGCAGAAAATCAGGCTCTGGAGACACCCGAGTCATAACAATAGCCACCTGATTTACATTTGCAACTGCAGGCCGTATAAAGAAATTACGACGCGTTTCAATTTCTTCTATCCAACCTTCTTTTGCATCTTCGTCGGTAATTGTGAAATTTACAAAATCACCCGCAAGGGGAGTTATTTCTTTTTTTCTAAAAATCCCTCTAACCTTGCACTCATAAAATCCATTGCTGGATTCTACGGTATAAAAACCTCCTACGCCCTTTAGAATCAAACCCCTCGGCAAAAATACTCCTCCATTTCACTATCGCTCAGAAAAGACTTCCTCTGTATATTGAAATTGTCCATCCATGTAAACTATTAATGTTGTTTTTGCCCCAGGAGTGACAGGTACAAGAACGTCGTATGGAAATTTTGTTCTTTCAAGCTCAATCCTTGTTAAGAAGATCTCTTCTGTTGTATCCCCTGTAGTATAATAAGCCTCGACTTCCACCTTGTTTCCAAAGTTACCCTGCACAGGTAGATAAATAGACCGGGTTACTCTAACGGACTGATTAATGCCCGGAACACCTCCGTCACCACCTGTTGGAGACTGTTCATCACCAAAGTAAAGGTTCACTGCTGTTAGCTCCTTAACAGTGGTTCCTGCCTTTGGTTCCTGATCGATAATTCTTCCTTTATAACCTTCTCGATCCTCTGGGAAAATCTTCCCTATACTTAGGTTTTCGGATAACAGTTTGTGTTTTGCTTCGTCCATTGTATCGTTTGATAAGTCGGGAACAACTACATCCATTAATTTAGGACCTAGACTTCTATATATAATAACTTCACTTCCCACACTTACATCCGAACCCATTGCTGGCTGCGTTCTTATAACCCTTCCTTCTGCAACCTCATCGCTGTACTCAGCTACTTCCTTTGGTTTCAATCTCAAATCATCTCTTAGATAAAGTTCAACTTCGAGATAATCTGCAAATTTCATATCCTCAGGAATAGTCACCATTTGCGGACCATTACTGACGATGAGCTCAACTTTAGTAATTGCAACTGAACCCGGCATAATGGATATGCCTGCCGTGGGTTTTTGAGAAATAACTATATCCTTTTCAACAGTATCATGATACTCATACACTGGCTCTAAATATGGAAGATTTTTTTCCTTTAAATCCTCAATTGCTTCGTCAATATGCTTACCAATGTAGCTGATGACTTCCACAGGTTCTGTTTTCGGTGCAGAAATGGCTCCAATCAAATCCTTTACGATTTTGTCATAGGCAAACCAAATGCCGCCTACAATAACGCCTATCAGCAAAATATATACTGTTGCAATAAGAAATCCCTTTTTCTTTGATTTCGGCTTATCACTTTTTTTTGCTTTTCTTTTATCATTCTTTCTTTTGTTTTTATTTCGAGAACTTTTTCCTGCCAAGGTTTCATCCTCCAAATCACCAATAACCTTTGTAGCAAATGGATCATTGACACTGCCATTGCTCATTTCCTTACCCATTTTAGCCCGATCTAGGTCTGCTATCATCTGCAGCGCACTATCGTAGCGTTCAGTCTTTGCTTTTTTCATTGCACGAAGTACAATATCATCCATTGCTTTAGGTATATCAGCTACATAATCAGATGGTATTGGTGCTTCTTCTTCAATATGCTTTAATGCCACAGATACCGGAGTATCTGCATCGAAAGGCACTCTACCCGTTAGCATTTCATACAAAGTTACACCAACAGAATAAATGTCGGATTGCGCGTCAGTATAACCACCTCTTGCCTGTTCGGGCGAAGAATAGTGTACTGAGCCAACTGTATCAACCTTCATAGTAATTGTAGAAGTTGAAGTTGCTCTAGCTATACCAAAATCCGCAACTTTAGGAACATTGTCCGATGTCATTAATATATTTTGCGGTTTAATGTCACGGTGTACAATATTATGCCTGTGAGCCTTATGCAAAGCACTTAAAATAGAAATTGCTATTTCAGCTGCCTCTTCCCATGGAATGGCTCCGTTTCGTCTTATATAATCCTTTAATGTTATTCCATCGACATATTCCATAACAATGTAATGAATGTTATCTTCTCTGCCAACATCGTATATTGATACAATGTTGGGGTGATTTAAACTGCCTGCTGCATAAGCCTCTCTTTCAAATCGTTCAAGAAACTCTTCATCATTAACAAATTCATCTTTTAAAATTTTTACTGCTACCCAGCGTTTTAATACACGGCATCGAGCCTTATATACATCGGCCATGCCGCCGCTTCCAGCTAGTTCAACCAGCTCGTACCGGTTGTTTAGAACTTTTCCAGTCATCCCCGCACCTCAAATTCTTCTTTGTTCAGGATGGGCTTAATATAAATACAATTAATTTATGCTCTCCTGTATCTCGGGTCATACTCTATTCGTTATACTTTCACAGCAATTGCTGTAATATTATCTTCTCCACCTCGCTCATTAGCCAATGCTACCATATCACGCAAAATAGAATCTAAATCCTTATCTTGTATAAGCATTGACAAAAGCTCATCCGATGTAAGTTTCATAGTAAGTCCATCAGTACAAAAAAGATAAATATCATCACTGTATACATCCACACTATAAAAATCAATCTGTACCTCTTTTTCGTATCCTAATGCCCGTGTTATTTGATTTCTCCGTGGGTGCACTTTCGCTTCTTCAACATCGAGTATCCCTTTGTCGACCAATTCACCAACAAATGAATGATCCTTTGTAAGTTTCTCGATATTTGCATTACGTATCAGATAAAACCTACTATCCCCTATATGAGCTATTGTAAGTCTTCCTTTGTTAAGTAGTCCTGCCGTTAGGGTTGTACCAATATTATTCCCATCTAGGTTTTTTAATGCATATTGAAAGATTCCGTCATTTGCCTGGTTAATAGCATCCTTGAAAACCTGTTCAGTTGTATCTTTTGCATTTTCCTTTTTGAAATAGGAACAAATGCCGTTAGAAATTAATTCTACAGCCATCTTACTTGCTATGTCACCAGCCTGGTGGCCTCCCATGCCATCAGCTACAATGAAGGCCTGTGGTTGACCATTCTCATCAAGAATAATGTTCCAAAAATCCTCATTTTGCTCCCGAATGATCCCCTTATCACTAATAGCCGCATATTCCACTGCTAATCCACCATCCTGTCACTCTCAACGGACTTCTTTCTTAACTGACCACAAGCTGCAGATATATCGCTGCCTAATTCCCTGCGGACAGTAACGGGTAATCCATATCCTTCAATAATTTTCTTAAAGTCATCTACCCTTTTATTATCCGATTTTATATATCCTGATTCTTCTACAGTATTTACAGGAATGAGGTTTATATGGCATAACAGACCAGACAACCTCTCTCCGAGTTCTTTTGCATGCTCATTCCCGTCATTTATTCCATTAATTAGTGTATATTCGAATGTTATCCTTCTGCCAGTCTGCTGAGTATAAATATGACACGCTGTCAGTATTTTGTCAAACGGATATTTCCTTGCAATGGGCATAATACTTCTTCTGACTTCATCATTAGGAGCATGCAATGATACTGAAAGATTAACAGGAAATTCCTCTTTTGCAAACCTAATAATTTCTGGTACAAGCCCGCAAGTGGATACAGTCATTCTTCTATAACTAATATTCAGTGTATCTTCTTGATTCATTCTTCTTAGGAACTTAATCACATTATCATAATTATCAAAAGGTTCACCTATCCCCATCAATACTATGTGGCTTACTCTTTGACCAGTGTCATTTTGTATTGCTATAACCTGAGCCACCATTTCACCTACTGATAAATTTCTATCCATCCCTAACTTGGAAGAAGCACAAAAACTGCATCCCATTCGGCACCCGATTTGAGTTGACAAACAAACGCTATTGCCATAGCGATACCTCATTAAGACGCTCTCTACCACCTTACCATCCCTTAGCGCAAAGAGATACTTTCTTGTTCCATCCTTCTTGGATATTAACCTTTCTACTATACTGGCTCCTCCAATATAAAAAGACTCTTTAAGCTTATCCCTTAACGCCTTTGAAAGGTTAGTCATATTATCAAAGCTGTCAGCTCCCTGATAAATCCATTGCCACACTTGCTTTGCGCGGAATACTGGCTCGCCGAGCTTATTTATTTCATTTTTTAATTCGTCAAACTCCAAATCAAATATATTCATTTTTCCCGAGTTCATAATAACTTCCTTATACCAGGTTTAGTAACTCATCCCTTATCATTAGTGAGCTTTCCTTCGCATTCTTGATATAAAAAAACCGTCAGTGCCATCTATATGTGGATAAAGTTTTAGCATCCCTTCATCAACATGGGTTTTATTACTCAATCCCTCTGGTAAATATGGTTTAAGGGACTGGGTTTCAAACTCTTGATTTTCAGAAAGAAAATCTGACATAACTTGCTCATTTTCTCTTTTATTGAGTGAACAAGTACTATATACAAGCACACCACCGAGTTTTACATATCTACTGGAATTATACAATATTTTTTTCTGAATCTCAACCAGACTACTAAAATCTTCCTTTTTTCTTTTCCACTTAATATCTGGTTTCCTTCTAATAATTCCAGTACCTGAGCACGGTGCATCAACTAAGACTTTGTCATATACGTCATGTTTTTTATCATAAAGCTCAAGAGCATCTCGTTGGGAGGCACTAATGATATCAATGCCAAGTCTTTTTGCATTCTCATTAATAAGGTCAATCTTATGCTCATGAATATCCCATGCATCAATATGCCCTTTGTTGTTCATAGATTGTGCAATGTGTGTTGTTTTCCCGCCAGGTGCTGCACATACATCCAATATTCTTTCATTAGGCTGTGGATCAAGTATTTTAGTAACAAGCATTGAACTTTCATCCTGCACAAATACTTCTCCATTCATAAAAGGATCCGATTCTGAGATGTCGGATACATTTTTTAGACGCAGGGCTTCGGGTAAGAACCTCCCAGGAAGCACCTCAATCTGATTGCTATTAAGCTCTTGTATAATCGCGTCTCTTGATGTTTTCAGCGTGTTTATACGAATAAAAAAATCCGGGCGCTCCAAGAGTGAAGATAAAAGACTTTCGGTAAATTCTGCCCCAAAGTCTAAAATCCATTCTTCCGTTAAGTACTCAGGGAATGAATACTTAATGGATAGCTTCCTTGAAACACTGGATTCATTTATATGTTCAAATGTAATTCTATCTTTATTTCGAGTAATATTGCGCAGTATTGCATTTATATAACCCGTAGATTGTTTTGCGTACTTCTTAGCAAGATTAACTGAAGTATTGCAGGCAGCTGATGGAGGCACTTTGTCTAAAAACATGATCTGGTACGTACCCATCCTCAAAATCTCCAGCACCCAGTTGGATAGCTTTCTTAGCTTCACTTTTGAAAACTGGGATATCACCCAGTCCAATGTCAGTCTCCAAGTAATAGTCCCATATACAAGCTCGGTTACAAAAGCCCTATCCCTTAAATCAAGTTCTTTGTTTGACAAGGCTTTTTTTAACGCAAGGTTTGAATATGCTTGGTTTATATTTATTTCATATAAAGCCTTTAAGGCTATTTCTCTAACTTTATCCATTAATACCTCTCATTTCAATGAGTATACTTTTGAATGCTGAAATCCATGTGAGATTTGATAAGTATACTATATTAGATCGAATATAAAGCAAAATAGTTCCCTCTCCAATGGATTTTGCAATGTGAACTTAATATTAACTACTTTCAATATGTAGACATATAGTTCATGTAGCGCTTTTGCTATATCAAAACTCAAATATCATAATCGAAAAATGCCTTTTAAATATATTCGGTGATTTCTGTGTGAAAAACTCTCATTGTAAAACTTCACGAAAAACTCTTGTAAAATTTTCTCCAGCAATCTTTTTTATAGTTTCATCGGTATAATTTAATTTGCCTAATTCGTTAAACACCAAATATAAATGCTCAACACCATTAATTGGGTCTGGTAATGAGTTCATACCGTCAAAGTCTGCACCTATACCAACTGTATCTGGCCCTGCCACTTCGCATACATGTTCAATATGACGTACCAGGGATGAAACACAAGCCTTTTCACTATTATTGATAAACTCAGTATAAAAATTTACACCCACTACACCACCAGTTGCCTTTATTGCTTCTATTTGCCAATCATAAAGATTGCGTGGGTGTTCACATATCGCCCTTGTATTGGAATGTGATGCAATAATGGGCGCTTTGCAAATACTAATGCAATCCTCGAAGGTTTTTTCATCACTATGCGATATGTCTATAATCATTCCCTTTTGTTGCATAAGTTTAACAATTTCCACACCAAAAGGAGTAAGACCTCCATTTTGCTGTGTCTGCGCACCATCTCCCAGTTCATTCGCATAGTTCCATGTAAGTGTGAGTAAGCGTACGCCTGCATCAAAAAAAGCATTTAGGTTTTCAACCTTCCCTTCAAGTGCCTCCCCGCCCTCGATAGATAACAGACAACAGACTTTTTTTGCTTTTAAACCATCCTCAATATCCTTGAACTTATTGCACAGTTTAATGGTTAAGTTTTGAGCGTCTATTTTTTTTGCTTCATTAATATACATCATAGCATCTTTGAAAGTTGGTCTTTTTTTATCGGGATTCTGAAAAACTGCCAGAACCTGAACAAAACCATCATACCGTAATGCTCTGCTAACATCCCAATGGTAAGAGTTTCTTATAAGACTTTTATTATTGTTTACCACTCTTGTTAATGAATCGCAATGCGCATCTACAACAATCATATAGCTCTCCCTTCAAAATGCATCCGCAATATGATTCACATTTATTAGTTCTCCATCTTTTGTCATGATTATTTCAATTACATCAAAATGAACTTCTACATCCAATATCCTATGTTCTTTTATATAACACGCGGCTACATTTCTAATGGTTCTTTGTTTTTTATATGATACTGCCTCTGCAGGTGTTCCAAAAGAATACCCTGTTCTAGACTTAACTTCTACAAAAAAAATTTGCTCACTCTTAGTAGCAATTAAGTCAATTTCACCCAAGCGCCCCACACGGTAGTTTTGCGCTAATATTTCGTAATTTCTGTCTTTCATATATTCTAATGCATAGGACTCTCCCATTTTTCCTAATTCATAGTTATTCATAAGAATTCCTTTCAAAGATTAGTCCTACTCATGTACTACTCATCATGTTTAAACTTCTTTGCAGCTTTTTCATCAACACGACTTACAAAAGATAACACTTCAGCAACCACTTCATATAATTCAACAGGGATCTCCGATCCAATACTGAGCTTTACAAGCTCTTCAACAAGGTTGGAATCCTCTACAACAGGTATTTCCTCTTCCTTTGCTTTCTCTAAAATCTTCTCGGCAAGTACACCTTTCCCCGACGCTATTATTTTTGGTGCCTTATCTTCATTAGGTGTGTAAGATAAAGCAGTTGCTTTCTTTACTTTTTTCTCCATAATAATTAAACCTTAATGTCTATTCTTGCTTTTTGTCCTGTCATAAGCAAATCAGCCGTTTGTTCGGCGTTAAAGATGTCCAACTTTTCCTTTCTTGGCAAAATGGATAACTCAAACAGATTAAACCCCTTTTTCTGAAGGGCCTCATGAAGAATCTTATATTCACTCATAAAAAGTGGCTTATACTTCTCGTCATCAGCAGTCAGTTTAGCTATTACATTTTTATCCTTCACGTTTATAAATATATCTAATATACCAATATTTTCAGTAGTTAAGGATAAAAAAAATGAAAAATCCTTAGGACTTATCTTACCCGCCCTACCCTTTCTTTTCATGACATATAACTCACCACTGGTTTTCTCGCCTCTAATCGTTAATGGCAATTGAATAAACATCTCAAAACTTGAAATATCGTTAAAAAAATGAATTGCGTTTTGTAGTTCTTTAACAGTGGCTTGGATATTGTTAGTATTATGCTCTGCTAAATCCGTTGTGCTTGAAATATATTTATCAATTGAATCAAGTTGCTTTTGCAACTCATCAATCCATTGTTCCACTTTTGGTATGCCTGTTTCATCAGGTTCTATCAGGTTTTGCATTTCTGATTTAAGCTTCTCAATAGGTAAAGATATTGTCCCATCTTCTGTTGCAAACTCTCTTTGTAATTCATCCATCCACAGCTCTAACTTGGGTAGGTCTGATTTGCCGGTTTTGCTAAACACATTTTTTAGTATTGATTTAAACTCATTAGCTGGTAAAGTAAGCATCCCATCTTTTGTTGCGAATTCACTATTTAACGCATTAACCCATTGTTCCACCATAGTTTCTTGTTCCTGATTTGGCTTAACAAGAGTATTTCTGGGTAATGCTTTGATCTGTTCGGCAGCGAAAAACAAATTTTCGTCTTCTGACTGTTGAAGGGTATTTACAAAATCAATCAATTTATCAGCAAAGTGAAATGTTCCATCGTCCAAATTTGATAACAGACTATGGTATTGTTCATTTTCCTCAAACCCATTAACAACAAGAAATACGGCATGCTTTGGTTGTTCTATATGGGAATTTTCCATTAGTTTTAGAGCCTTCTCCACAAGCTCTTTTGATGGCTTTTCGCCCATTTCAATTATTGCTTTTACTATTTCCAATCCTTGTTCAGTTATTGGCAGCTCCAGTGATTTTAACAAGCTCTCGGGGCTGATCTGAGCTTGTGCATTTGCTTTGTCATATGAAATATGCTCTTCTACCTGAGTCATAACTGAACCATTTTGCTGCCTGTCTATGACTTTTAACTTCAAAACATCCCCTGCGTTATATGTATCATCCAGCTTAACCTGTGCATATATTTCGCTTCCATCCATAAGCTGCATTAATAAATAGCCACTTTTGGCAGCTAGGATTCTTCCTGTGAAAATATCTCCAAGTGAAAGTGTGTTTTGATTTTGCGATTGATATTGAAGTATCTTTTGCGATGCAACATCAGAAATTCTCAATTCTATTCAACCACCCACTAATAATTAATCCATCTGCAGTTTTCCGCTAATAGTTCCACCATTTTTGCGTAAAACTTTTTCTATGAATTGGACTTAAACCGTATTTCTTTATTGCCTCAATATGTTCCTTTGTTCCGTATCCTTTATGTGCGTCAAACCCATATTCAGGATACAGGGTATGGGATTTTTCCATCCACCTATCTCTTGTAACTTTAGCAATTATGGATGCAGCAGCAACTGATACACTTAGGCTATCGGCTTTTTCAACGGTAAGTTGTTCCACGGCAATAGGAAGCTCAACAGCGTCAACAATTAAATAATCGGGCTTATGTTTGAGTTTATTCACAGCCTGAATCATTGCCTTCTTTGTCGCATTAAGAATATTAATTTCATCTATTTCATCGTGCATAACCATTCCAACACCGTAATCTATGGCTTCATTTTTTATTATATCAAATAGCTTGTCCCTAACTGAAGAACTTATTTTCTTGGAATCGTTTAGTTTTTCAATTATACAATTCTCTGGTAGAACTACACAACTTGCAACAACAGGACCTGCAAGAGGGCCCCTACCAGCCTCGTCAATACCACCAATATGTACAAACCCTTTATTTCTAGCCATAATCTCATACTGAGACATTTGCTGTAATCTTTTTCGTTCTTCATTCAACCTAACAAGCCTTTTTGAGAAAGTATCTGCAAGCTTTGCTACAGAAATACCATAATGGGGTAGAATATCACAAAGCCATAGAACTGCTTCTTCAAGGGGCATATCTTCTGCTTTTTGTTTGATCTCATTTAATGTCATCTTTCTATTCATTATTGTCACCATTTTTTATTGGAGTTTCCAATGTAAATCTACCTATTTTTGCAGCCCTGAATTCATCAAGAATAATGTTGCTTATCCTATAATAATCTACTTCACCACCCGATACAAGACATCCTCTTTTTATCCCTGCTTCTTCAAGAAGTTTAGGTCCAGACTTACCTTGGAGTTCTTGGAGTTTGTATCTATTTTTTAATTGCTCTGGGTAAAGTTCTGATAGCATCTCTAAAAGTTTAGCTGCAAGGGTGGTGGTATCCATTATTTCATCCCGTATTGCACCAGTGAATGCTAAATTCATACCAATTTGCGGATCTTCAAACTTAGGCCACAAAATACCCGGTGTATCCATAAGCTGTATCTCGGGGTTTATTCTAACCCACTGTTTGATTCTTGTAACACCCGGTCTATCACCAGTAGTAGCCGTTGCCCTTCCTGATATCTTATTTATGAGTGCTGATTTACCTACATTTGGAATACCAACTATCATGGTCTTAATTGGACGCACTCTTCTCCCTTTACTCTTGGCAGCTTCTAATTTCGGCTGCATTATTTTTTTTAGTCTGGAAATAAGCTTTTGTATTCCTGCCCCTGTTATTGCATTTATACATATGGCATCAATGCCATCTTGCTTAAACCATTCAATCCATATGTCGTTTTTTTTCGGATCGGAAAGATCGCTCTTATTCAATACAATTATTCTTGGTTTATTCTTGGTTAGTTCGCTAATCTCTGGGTTTTGACTGCTGCTTGGTATTCTGGCATCTAATAGTTCAATTACCACATCTACCATTTTCATATCTTCTGTTAATATTCGCCTTGTCTTTGCCATATGACCAGGAAACCATTGTATATTCATTATCTCTCACCTTATCAATTTATTGTCATATATGAAGAAAGAGGACAATTTGTCCTCTTTTTCTAAATTCATTATTTTTTTGCTTTAACGTCTTCTTTTACTCTTGCAGCTTTACCTACTCTGTCGCGTAGATAATAAAGCTTAGCTCTTCTGACTTTTCCTCGTCTTACAATTTCAATATTATCAATCTTTGGAGAGTGGATTGGGAATACTCTTTCCACACCTATACCTGATGACAATCTTCTAACAATTATTGCACGACGTATTCCAGTACCATGAATCCCGATAAGAAATCCTTCAAATATCTGAAGTCTTTCACGGGCACCTTCCTTAACCTTGATTGCTACTCTTACAAGGTCTCCAACTTTCAAATTCGGAAGATCCTGTTTCATATTCTCCTTATCTAGAGCTCGAATAATATCCATTTCCTTCTCCTCCATATCATAGACGTTCATATCGGTGTATATAATTACCATCCGACAGAGGACCGCCCGTATTCACAATTTAGCATTATAGCACAGATTTTTGTAAGTGTAAACAAAAAAATTATAAAAAACACCTCAAAATGCCCTATCTATTTTATCCGTATATCCGCATTTTTTGGCACAATTTGAATCCACGTTTGACCTGGGTTTAGTACCAGCTCCTTTTTATCAGCATCAAGATACCTGGTCTGGGAAGTTCTTAAGGGTTTTACCCAAGTAATATCTTGCTTTACTCCATTACTGATATAATATCCATTACCCCCACCAGTTGTCTGCAATTGTTGTCTTCCGTATTTATCACCGTCTATTAGCCTATTATCAACAAAAAGTATTATAATATTCTTGGCACGGATAGTCTCACTGGTATTCCTATCAATATGAAACTCCCCTAATCGGGTTCTTTTATAGTTTCTTTCCTCTTCATCATAGTAATACCCACAAGTACTGTTTACGCTATACTTAATAAAGATCTCTTCTGCGCTATCACCATTCAAATTAACCGCATCTTCACTGCTATAAGTTAAGGGTAACTTCTTTTCTGTTTCTAGCGAATATTCTTCCTTCTTAATGAATTTTTCTAATCTTTCACGGTTTGTATAAGAATCATGATAATTGGATCTGTCTGTCGTTAAATCCCAGAATACGCCATAAGCATTCTCCATAACTCCGTCAATATTCTCTATCTTATATAACTCCAAATCACGGTAGGCATAATCGCTCCAGCCAATATGTGTGTATATAGAATCATATTCCATCGCATAATCAAGAAAATAATGTCTTGAACTTCTTACAGGACCGATATGGTCTGGTAGGTTGTCCCAAAACAACGCCATATAACGTGTAGCTCCATATTCAGTAAGCGCTTCATAAACCACCTGTGCCTGCGCAAGACCACCCTGAGGTAAAACCTCACTTCCTTCATTATCAATCATCACTGCTATTGGCCTTCTGCCTTCTTCAGGAAAATCAAAATTTGATGCTTTTTGCACTGGTGTTGGTGAAGGAGTAATTTCGGTTTCGTCAATCTCAGTATCTCCATTGTCTTCATCATCTTCAGGCTCAGTATCATCTATTATTGGCGAAGGCTCTGGTGTAATATCGGATAGTCCCACTGTAGTCTCATCCGGAGTTTTGTTGCGTTTTACAGCTTGCATAATAAGAAAGGTTGTGGCTGTACTGACGATAAATAATAACGCAACAAGTATAATCACACCTCTTTTATTTAATTTTATTTTTATTTTCTTTCTTTTTATTTTCATCATGAACCCCCATAATAAGATAACCCATACAGCTTTTCTCTATTATCCATTATAACTTATGAAATTTGAAGGTCAACATTTAATAAACTTTTGCTATGTAATCCATTGTTAATAAAAGGAAAAAGGCCCTTTAGATATACTCTAAAAAACCTTTTTACAATTCAATATTTACTCATTGCGATCAACTAATAGCTACTCTATTCGCTCTTATATATGTTTTGGAAAATGCTGGATTATGTTCTACTCTTCTTCTTCATAGTCATCTTCTTCAAATAAATCAAAGGCAGAATCTTTAAAAGCTTCAAATGCTCTTTCCATTATTTCTTGGTCGTCTTCGGCGATAAGGTAATATTCATCCTCATCATCATCATATTCCATTCTCATTATGACAATGTTGCCTTCATCCTCATCGTCATCTTCCAAAGTTTGCATTATAGCATATTCTTGTTCATCAATCTGAACAGAGGCTAAAAATTCTACATTTAAAGTGTCTCCATTTTCACCTGTTAATTCAATGATAGAACCCATATCTTCGCAATCATGCTCGTGACCGCATCCGTTGCATTTATTATCTGACATAAAAAAACCTCCTTTATTTACACAGTCTTTAGACTGGTACATTAATGAAACTCATGCGCATCCATATAACTTTGCAGTATTATGGATGCAGCCATTTGATCAATTTTACCCTTGTGTTTTCTGCTGTCAATTCCCATTTCAATAAGGGCTTGTCGCGATTGGATAGTAGAAAGCCTTTCATCCCAAGGAATAACACTTACACCGGGGATATAGTTTTTAAGTTTATCCATAAACTGCTGCGTCCTTACTCCCCGTTCACCAACAGTGCCATTCATGTTTTCAGGGAATCCCACAACAATAATGTTACATAAATAATGCTCGGTAAGTTCTTTAATCCTTTTTAGGGGTTTTTTCCATTCCTTGTTCCAATAGATGGTTTCAAGAGGCTGAGCTGTAATCTTTAAAGGATCACTTACTGCAATACCTATTCTCGCCTCGCCAAAATCTATACCTAGTATTCTCATGAAACCTCCTACATTATTTGCAAAGTACACATACATTGCAAAATGCTACAACGAATGCTTTCTTGTCCACTAATAATATCCTAGTCGTTTACTATTTGTCAATTGAAATCATACTTTCTTCCCAAAAATCTGGAGCTTCATAACCTAGAAGATTTGCAACCGTTGAGGCAATATTGGCAAGACCAAAATCTCCCTGCTTCAATGTAAATTTTTCAGCATTATAATTGTCATAAATAATAAAAGGGACCTTATTTAGAGTATGACTAGTTTTGGCTTTTACCGTCCCATTGTCGTCTTTTTTAGCATTACCCTTTTTATCGGTTTCAAACATTTCATCAGCATTTCCATGGTCGGCTGTAATAATTGCCACCCCACCCAATTCATCCACTACCGATAATATTCTCTTCAAACATAGGTCAACAGTTTCAACAGCAATCCTAGTGGCTTGGAATACTCCTGTATGCCCTACCATATCTCCATTTGGGAAATTGACCCTTACGAAATCATACTTTCCTGTCCTCATTTGCTCAATTAGTTTGTCTGTTATTTCAGCTGCTTTCATCCATGGACGCTCTTCAAACGGTACGATGTCAGAAGGAATTTCAATGTATGTTTCAAGTTTATCGTCGAATTTCCCACTCTTGTTCCCATTCCAAAAATAAGTTACATGACCATATTTCTGTGTCTCAGATATTGCTAACTGACGGACACCGCTTTTGCATAGATGTTCACCTAAAGTATTCTTAATCTCAGGAGGTGCAACAAGATATCTGCTCGGAATATGAAGATCTCCATCATATTCCAACATGCCCGCATAAACCACCTTCGGAAATCTTTTTCTGTCGAACTTAGTAAATTCAACTTCCTCAAAAGCCCGGCTTATCTCAATAGCTCTATCACCACGGAAATTAAAGAAAATTACACTATCATTATCTTCTATAGTGCCGATAGGATTAGCATTTTCAGCAATTACAAATGGCGGTAGATCCTGATCAATAACACGGGACTCACTACGGAAAGTATTGATTGCTTCAGTTGCTGATGCAAATTGTCTTCCTTCGCCAAGGACGTGAGTTTGCCAGCCTTTTTCAACCATTGACCAGTTTGCTTCATACCTATCCATTGTGATTTTCATACGGCCGCCACCGCTTGCAATTTTTGCATCGAAGTTTTGAGAGCGGATCTCAGACAAAAATTGCTCAAAAGGTGTTACGTATTCAAGCGCAGAGGTTTCACCCACATCTCTGCCATCGAGTAGTATGTGAACTCGAACTCTTTCTATGCCTTGTTCTTTTGCTTTCATTATCATAGCTTTTAGATGATCAATGTGTGAATGAACATTCCCATCACTAAATAGACCCAAAAAGTGCAGTGTAGAACCGTGCATTTGCACATTTCCAGTAACTTGTTTCCAGGTACTACCTTCAAACATTTTCCCTGACTTAATTGCTTCATTAACAAGCTTTGCACCCTGGCTGTATATTTGACCAGACCCTATAGCATTATGTCCTACTTCTGAATTACCCATATCGTCATCTGAAGGTAAGCCTACGGCAGAACCGTGAGCATTTATTAAAGTATTAGGATATTGTTTTAACAAGTTATCAAGGTTAGGAGTATATGCATTATAAACTGCATTTCCTTCGGTGTTTTCAGATATTCCTATACCATCCATAACTATTACAACAACAGGGCCTTTGTATCCTTCGAAATTAGTAAGTTTTTTTAGCATGTTGTAAACCTCCAAGCTCTAAATTGTGAAAATACCCTCCGGTTAACCGGAGGGCAGTATATTCTATTGTTGATAATTTACTATCTTAGTGTATTCATCCAGTTTTAGACTGGCTCCTCCGATTAAACCACCGTCAATGTTAGGCATATTAAATAGCTCAGAAGCATTTGAAGCTTTTACACTACCACCGTAAAGTATGCGAACATTTTCAGAAGTTTCTTCGTCATATAGTTCTTTAACTAGTTCGCGAATTACTAAACATGCCTCCTCCGCTTGAGCATTGGTAGCTGTTTTTCCGGTACCTATTGCCCAGATAGGTTCATAAGCAATAACGAGGTTACTAACCTGTTCCTTAGTAATTCCAAGTAAAGCAATTTTAATTTGATAACGAATATGCTCTTTTGTAACACCCTGCTCACGCTGAGTCAAAGTTTCACCACAGCATATAATAGGTGTCATTCCAGAGTTAAGTATTGCATGGGCTTTCTTATTGACGTTTTCATCGGTTTCAGCATAATATTCTCTTCTCTCTGAATGACCAATAATTACATACTGAACACCGATTTCCTTAAGCATTTGACAGGAGACTTCACCAGTATATGCACCATTTTCTTCCCAATGTACATTTTGTGCAGCTACTTTAATATTGCTATCTTTGCTGGCTTCAACAGCTGCAGGTATAGCAACATAAGGTACACCCACCACCATCTCCACATTTGTTTCATCAATTTGTGCCTTTAACTCATTAATAAACTCGGTAGCTTCACTAGGAGTTTTATTCATTTTCCAGTTACCAGCAGCCATAACTACACGATGGCGTTTGTCCATCAAGCAGGCAATGCCTGGTAGAACTTTACCTTCAAGAAATTCAAGAGAGGCCCCACCACCTGTAGATATGTGAGTGATCTTATCTGCAAAGCCAAGTTGTTCAACTGCCGCAGCTGAGTCACCACCGCCTACTATGGATATAGCTCCTGATTCTGCCACTGCTTCAGCAATTTTCTTGGTTCCATTTGCAAATTTCGGGAACTCGAAAACACCCATAGGTCCATTCCAAACAATTGTTTTTGCTTTTTTAATCTCATGTGTAAAGGTTTCTATTGTAATTGTTCCAATATCCATACCCATCCATCCATCGGGTATATCATCTGAAGGTACATATTTATCTTCAGTGTCTGGGCTAAACTCCTTACCTATGACATTTCCAATGGGAAGCAAAAGGTTAACGCCTTTCTGTTCTGCTTTTTCCATGAGCTCTTTTGCTAAATCAATCTTATCTTCTTCGCATATAGAGTTACCTATTTTGTAACCCTTTGCCTTAAGAAATGTATAAGCCATTCCACCACCAATAATTAAAGAATCAACTTTTTCAAGAAGGTTTTCAATTACTGTTATTTTGTCGGACACTTTTGCCCCGCCCAAAATGGCGATGAATGGTCTTTCTGGGTTTGTTAACGCTTTACCCATTAATTCAATTTCTTTTTTAATCAAATATCCTGAAACGGCAGGTAGATAGTCAGCCAACCCTGCGGTAGAAGCATGGGCGCGGTGAGCAGTTCCAAAAGCATCGTTCACAAAAATATCTGCCATAGAAGCGAGTTCTTTAGCAAATTCCGGATCGTTCTTTGTTTCCTCCTTATGGAAGCGCACATTTTCCAATAGCAAAACTTGACCTTCTTTTAGTGCTTCTGCCTTTGCCTTTGCATCTTCGCCGATCACGTCATCAGCAAGAATAACTTCCTGACCTAAAAGTTCACTAAGTCTTATAGCAGCAGGTCTCATACTGAACTTTGCTTCAAACCCTGATTTAGGTCTTCCCAGATGTGATACAAGGATTGTTTTAGCTTTATTTTTTATTAAATATTTAATAGTTGGTAATGCTGCTACAATTCTCTTATCATCGGTTATATTTCCTTCGCTATCCAGAGGTACATTAAAATCCACTCTGGTTATAACTCTTTTACCATTAACATCTATGTCCTCAACGCTTTTTTTATTGTACATGCTCATTATTCCATCTCCTTTATCTACTAATTGCTTCATTTAAAAAAAGTGATTCATGTAAATATTATCAACTATTTGTCTTCAATCTAAACAGGCATCCTAGAAGGATGCCTGCGTTGAAATTAAAATTCGTATTATTCAGCGTCAACCTTGGCTATATGAGTAACAAGGTCAACTACTTTGTTTGAATAACCCCATTCATTGTCATACCAAGCAACTACTTTAATGAAATTGTTGTTTAAAGGAATTCCTGCTTTAGCATCAAAAATTGAAGTTCTTGCATCACCAATAAAATCAGAAGAAACAACGGCGTCTTCTGTGTATCCAAGAATACCCTTCAATTCGTTTTCTGAAGCGTCTTTCATTGCTGCGCAGATTTCTTCATAGGTAGCGCCTTTTTCTAGACGACATGTCAAGTCAACAACTGATACGTCAGCTACAGGCACTCTGAATGACATTCCTGTAAGTTTACCATTTAATTCAGGTATAACTTTACCAACTGCTTTTGCTGCACCGGTGGATGAAGGGATAATATTGAAGCTTGCACCTCTTCCGCCTCTCCAGTCTTTCTTTGAAGGACCGTCAACAGTTTTCTGTGTAGCTGTTACAGCATGAACTGTAGTCATTAAACCTTCGATAATACCAAACTTATCATTAAGAACCTTTGCAATAGGAGCAAGGCAGTTTGTTGTACATGAAGCATTGGAAACAACCTTCATATCCTTTGTATATTTGTCTTGGTTAACGCCCATAACAAACATAGGAGCATCACTTGAAGGAGCAGTAATAACAACCTTCTTTGCGCCTCCTTTAAAATGTGCAGAAGCTTTTTCAGTTGTGGTATAAATACCTGTAGCTTCAACAATGTATTCTGCGCCACAGCTCTTCCAATCAATGTTTGCTGCATCCATTTCAGCAAAAACTGCTATTTCTTTACCATCAACAACTAATTTACCGTCTTTTCCGCCAACTTCGCCTTTGTATTGACCATGTACGGTATCATACTTAAGCATATACTGCATATAATCCAGATCAATAAACGGATCGTTTATTCCTACTACTTCTACATCGGAATTTGCCATAGCTGCTCTAAGCACTAGGCGACCAATTCTACCGAAACCATTAATTCCAACTTTAATTGCCATTTTTATCTCCTCCTGAACAAAATTTATAAATTTTCAACGTTAAACTATCGTTAACAAAATAACAATCTGAAATTATTCTATATTACTTTACCCAAATATTCAAGTATAATCAGGTAAAAATTTGATAGTTTATACATTTAATTATTTAGCATTTTATACAATATATTTGTCTGTTGCTTTCGTACATCATAATGGACGCAGCCACAGCCGCATTGAAAGATTCTGCACCACCGGGCATTGGAATGTTAATAAACTCAGTTGCCCTTTCCTGGAAACACTTAGAAATCCCATTACCTTCATTCCCAATTACAAGACAAAAAGAATCAGTTAAGTCCACATTGAAACATGGTTTTGCATTTTCAATTTGCGAGGCAATCACCCTTATCGAGTTTATTTCACAAAATCTAAAAAAATCTTCAATTCCAATATTCTCTAATACAGGAATGTAGAAAATCGAACCCATTGTGGCACGCAGCACTTTTCCGTTATAAATATCAACCGTTCCTTCTGTTGCCAAAACCGCATTAAATCCCAATGCATGCGCGGTCCTAATCATTGTTCCAGCATTACCAGGATCCTGTATTGAATCCAAAACCAAACCTCTGAACTTATTATCATATATTGTATCCAAAGCCTGTTCTAAAACTTGGACAATGCATAGAACACCCTGAGGGGTATCGGTTTGTGCAATTTGTGAAAATAGTTCAGGTTCTACTTCGTAAATATTTACTTTAGATCCTAGCTTTTCTATTACCCTTCTTTGACACTTAATGTCGGTGTCTGTAGAGAAAATAACTTTTTCTATTGGAGCATTGGAGGAAATGGCTTCGTAAATGAACCTATATCCTTCAATCAAGAATTTTCGCGATTTCCTGCGGTTTTTTTTGTCCTTGAGAGAAATTACCTCTTTAAT
>JAAYPS010000197.1 GCA_012519655.1 Clostridiaceae bacterium
ACAGGACTACTCTCAATTCCAAGCAAAATCTAAAGATCCGGATTATCAAATTGTCGGTTCTACTATGGGATGGTCACTCGAAGACAGATTTGGACCTGAATATGCCAAAGACTATGAAGTTTTGTTGCCACTAGCTGCTGAAAAGGGAATAGATCCAATTTGGCCGGCACACCCTGCCAGAACAAAATATCTAAACAATGTCGCACAGATAACAACAAAGAATAAAAATCCAGAGACAACAATAAAGTGGTTGGACGGGTTTTATACAGAGGAAATGTCAGCACAAGGTTACTATGGTTCTCTTGACTTATGTTTGGAAAAACAAGGCGATAAGTACATAGTTCTTCCACCACAAGATGGAATGGGAGCCGATGAGTGGAAGTGGACGAATGCATTGGTTGATGCAGGCCTAATGTATGTATCCCCTGAACTTGATAAAAGAATAATTGCACCTGAGTCAATTACTCAACGTGTGGATCATGATGCGTTATATGAACCATATTTTCCAAAAAGCGCAGATATGCTACCTATCCTAAAATTCTCTAAAGACGATATGAATGAAATATCTATTATTAAAACTGATATATTAAAAATGGTAGATATAAAATGGGCTCAGTGGATTATAGAAGGTAATGTTGACGCAGAATGGGAATCTTACTTGAATCAACTGGAATCCATGGGTCTTTCCAGGATGAAAGAGATATATCAAGGGTATTACGACAAATATCTCGGGAAGTAAAATTATTTACTTAATTAAATAATTCAATTATACGAACATAAATAATTTTTAGTTTACACCTGTCTACTGCTTAACATAAAGCAGTAGACAGGATATAATAATTTTACAAGTGAGGCTATTATATCCTCAGTCGTAACTTATGTACGTGAAATTTATTTTGCTAGCGCAAAAATGCACAAGCTCGATCATATCATGAATTTGCATAACCATGATATAATAAAAAAAGATGGGAGATAGCATAGATTCGAAGGGAGCACATGATGTGTAGCTTACGAGAGAAGTTGATAAAAAAGAAAACCTTTATCAAATATCTTATTTCTTATATGCTTGTTTTCCTGTTGCCCATATTCATGATATTGTTTTACTTTTATCCAAAAACTACAGATATAATAAAAAAGGAAGCCCAAAACTCCGAAACAGTGCTATTGTCACAAATAAATGACTACGTAAGCATACAAGTAAATGCCTTATTTAATTGTGCATCTGCTATACATTTAGACAGAGATGTAACAAGTAATTTATTCTTTAAAAATAGCGAATTTAATACATTATTAATTATGCAGGAGATGAGAAAAATACTCGGTACTAATCCCTTTATAGAAAGAGCTTTTTTATATAGTGCTTCCAATGGAAAATTTTATTCACATTCTGGAACAATCAATGGAGAGGATTTTGGGAAAAAAGGGAGTAGTTTTTATTATAAAGATTGGGAACAAGGGGATATTTTAAGCTTTTTGAGTCAGGTGACTAACTTGGAAATTCGTCCCTCGGAAACAGTAATACTTCCGTATGGAAATAGAATTAATGCGGTAACATTTATCATACCAATTCCGTTAGGGAGTAATATACCTTATTCAGTTTTAATGATAGTAGTGGAAGAAAAAAGTTTTTTCCCGTTTATAAATAATGAGTTTGAAGCTCATAATGGAAACATTGTTATTTTAGATAATAACAATGTTCCTATTGTTAACAAAGAGGATGCGGAATATCTATACTCAGAGGATTTCTTTTCTTTGTTGGAAGACTTCGATTCAGATGGGGTTCTGCAATCAAACTTACTAGGAATTGAATATATTATTTCGGTTTTGAAATCCGATTCACCTTCTTTTACATATGTGAGCTTGACACCGGTTGAGGAACTTCTAAGTGAGCTTAATAAAACCAAGATAGACACTCTGTTTCTTGTATTTTTAATAGTTGCTGTCTGTTTAATTATAATATGCTTATCTATGAGATTGAATTACAGACCAATTAATATAATAAAGAAGCATATTCTAAGTAAAATATCAGAAGAGCAAGATAGTATTGATGATTTTCAGCTTATTCACCAGGCTATACTAAACCTTCAGAATGAGAACAAGGAATTGGTTAACCGAATTTTATTGAATAAGAATATTGTTTCTGAGTATTTTCTAATTCAATTTGTTAATGGAAATATTGATAATAGAGCCAATTTGATTGATAAAGCTCGCGATTACAATATAATTCTTAAAGAGAAGGTTTGCTGCTTAACCTTTTATGCAGTAGATAGGAATACCCTACAGTTACTAAATGGATTTAA
>JAAYPS010000003.1 GCA_012519655.1 Clostridiaceae bacterium
GTCAACATCATAGCCCTTTGAAATCAGTGTAGGAATATCTCCCACTTGTTTATCTGTGCACATGGCTAGTATACGCACAGTACCACTTTCATGATGTGGAAGAACTTCAGATAAGCTTGCTACGTCAATATCAATATGCTCACCCATTAATGCAGTCAGTGCATCGTTACCGCTTCCAAAAGGAACTTGAGTTAGTTCTATGTCGGCACTCATTGCAAACAATTCAGCAGTTACGTGTGTGATGGATCCAATTCCTGCATGTCCGTACTGGAGTTTCCCAGGATTTTCTTTTGCATAATCAATCAATTCTTCAATGGTCTTAAACGGTGAATTAGCTGGAACAGTTATAGCAATAGGTATTGAAACAACTAATGCTAAGGGTTCAAAGATTTCTAGATAGTCATACTCTGTAGTCCCATAAATAGGTTGAAGATTCATTGTCGTATTTGCGCTGGCAATGGAATAACCATCTTTTTTGTATCCAGCAAATTGCACAAGTCCAACATTTCCTGCACCGCCTGGTATGTTTTCAATTACTATGTTCACGCCCAGATATTTGGGTGCATAGTTACTCATCAAGCGAGCCATTTGGTCAGAGCTACCACCAGCACTATAAGGTACCACATAAGTGATATCTTTGGTCGGAAAATTAACAGGTGCTTTTGTACCATCTGCAGCAGGTGGTGTCGGGGTTGTCTGCGGTGTCTTTGTAGTTCCACATGCAACCATAGACAAAGCCATTACAACAACAAGAACAATTGAGAATATCTTTTTCATAATAACTCTCCTTTTAATTTTTTAAACTTAATATATTTTAGGAGGCAGTGGTCTGTCTCCTTAAAATCGGATTTTAGTCTTCTTTACTGTGAACAAGTATGCGCTTTATAGGTTTTGCAAAAGTCGCCAACAGCATAATCATTGCCAATCCCAATATCGTACCGGCAAAGGGACGGGACATTAATTCAATGAAACTACCATTGCAAATAATAAGTCCTTGTACCATACCTGTTTCAATGGTACCTCCGAGGACAAGACCAACCGCTAAGGGTGCCATACTATATCCGAATTTTGACATAAAGTATGCAAATACACCTAAAATCAATAGCAATATAAGATCGAATGTGCTATTGTTGGTAGCCAGCGCTCCCGTAAAGGTTATTACCATTACTATTGGCATTAAAATATTAGCTGGCGTCTTTAGCATGGATGCAAATACACCAACAAAAGGTAGATTCAGAATAATCAAAAATACATTACCTATATACATACTGGCAACAAGACCCCAGAACATGTCAGGATGCTGAGCAATAAGTGTAGGGCCGGGTGTTATCCCATGAACAATGAATCCAGTAAGCAAAAGTGCAGCAGGCGGAGCAAAAGGCAAACCCAAAGAAAGCAAAGGAATCATAGCTGCTGAACTGGCCGCATTATTTGCAGATTCAGGCCCAGCAACACCTTCAATTGCGCCATGACCAAATTTCTCCGGATGTTTTGAGAGCTTTTTCTCAACAGAATAGGATGAGAAACTTGACAATGTTCCTGCTGGTCCGGGCATCAATCCTATTAAAAATCCAATGAGCGTTCCACGTAAAATCGGCCCCACCGATCTACGCAGTTCATCACGTGTTGGATAAAGCTCACGGAAACGAACTTTACCCACTTTTATTTCTTCCTGTGGTTCCAACAAAGTTCCAAACAATTCGTTAATGCCAAATACCGCCATGGCAACCACACCAAATTCAAAACCACGCATCAACTCCGGCACACCAAAGGTGAAACGTCTAAGCCCTGTAACCGCATCCATTCCAACAGTACTCATCATAATTCCCACCAGTACCATAAGGAATGATTTTAAAGGGTTTTTCCCTGTAAGATTGGTAAGCAGCACAAGCCCCAAGATAGCAATTGCGAAATATTCGGGAGGTCCGAATCTCAATGCTACTTTAGCAAGCCATGGTGCAAAGAAGCTGAGTCCTACCAAGCCGAACGTACCTGCAACGAATGAGCCTATTGCTGATATTGACAAAGCGGCGCCGGCACGCCCTTTTTTAGCCATTTGGTTTCCGTCCAGGCATGTAACAACAGATGCAGCTTCCCCTGGTAGATTGACCAAGATTGAAGTGGTGGAACCACCATACATTGCACCGTAGTATATACCTGCAAACATGATCAGTGCTGTTGTACCGTCCATACCAAAGCTTATCGGAAGCAAAAGTGCCATTGCCCCGGTAACGCCGATACCCGGCAGCACACCGGTCAAAGTTCCAACTAGTACACCAATAATTACCGCTAAAATATTTTCCCAGGTAAAGCATACTGCAAAACCCTGTAGTAACATTGACAATACATCCATATGGGTCCTCCTAACCTAAAATGCCAGTCGGCAGTGGTACCGACAGTGCAACATTAAATATTAAATAGAATACAACTGAAGTACACAGAGATAATATACCGGGAAGTTTCCAACCCTTAACACCTCCGATTTTAAGCACAGCATACAGAACTAAAATAGTGCTGATAATATATCCCACTGGTCTCAAGATGATAATATAGATAATTATTGAAATAATAAGCAGTGCAAGGCGTCCCCAATCGGTTTCCATTTTCACGTCTTTGGAGTCACCTTTTCCACGAAGTGATTGCACAAATAAGTATCCCGAGACAAATACCGCCAGCCATCCAGTAACTTGTGGAACAAAACCACCCTTTGGATAACTAGCAGAGCCAAAGGTTAATTGCTTCGCAAAAATCAAATATACTGTACTAAGAGAAAACAAAAATCCATTTGCGATCTTTTCACCCATTCCATTCACCTCATTCATTTCGCTCAATTGGAGTATCAAAGAAATAAAACATATCATTATAGTACGCAAACCTCGGTCTGGGAAGCTTAAAGCTGTCTTGCTGCTTCAGTATCATGTTCATTTCTTCAACGTAGCTATCCAAAAGACGTCTTCTACTCTCATCAGGAATAAACATGGTGTATGCCATGGTAATATGGAATGTATAACTATCATGACCAGGCAACCACAGCCCTAAACTCTGAGCAACTTTATTTCTATAGTCACGGAGCTTCGCCTCCTCGGTGGAGTTTGCAGGTTCTAAGCAAATGCGAAAGTCTTCATCATTGATTTGCACGTGCTTAAAACGCATTTCAAAGTAATCTGGTGTTTCTACTGATTCTACACAACTTCTTACAAATTTGTCCGCCTCAAGCATCGAAGCATCTAATGGAAGGGAAGGCGGCCAAAAGTCCTTGTTTCTTACTTGGTCATTCACGCCTCTGATAATAGTCACATGATAACTGTCTTCTGGGAGCAGAATAAAGAGCTCATCAAGTTTACGCTGCTTTAGTTGTTTCAATAGGTAATGAACTACTTGATAAGCTTTATTTTCCGGAAAAACATCGGATATCACAGTATTACCTGGATAGCGTCTTGGCAAACCATTCTCGTGAAATTTAAAATTTATTTGTGATCCAAATTTCAAAAATAAAACTCCATTTCTATGTTAAGAATACTTCGAATGTCTGTAGTTTTATAATAACCATTAATGTTTATCATAATTCAATATTATATAAATGTTTTGAACGTGTTAATATATAAATGAAAATAATAACAACTAAATTTAAACGTTTCAATTTGTGCAAACTTTTAAATTTTGTTTTTGGAATTGCATCAATTTATATGATTAGTTATACTGACAATGTAGAAATCTAATTATCAGATAATAAAATTATTTTCAGTCCATTCATTATGTAAGGAGTTATAGATTTAATGGCTACGATGAAAGATATTGCCAAAGCTGCGGGAGTGTCTCATGGCACTGTTTCCAATGTTCTGAATAAAAAAGGAAATGTCAGTATTGAAAAAATTAAGCTGGTAGAGCAGGCTGCAAAGGCTGTCGGTTACCGCATTGATGAACAAGCAAGCCTTTTACGGAAAGGTACAAGTAACACGGTAGCCATTATACTACCCGATATTGAAAATTCAAAGTATGCTGACATATATATGGGTATCGTCAGTGCCTTAGAGAATCTAGGTTACGTTTCCCGGCTGTCATTAACCAATGATATGCCTTATAAAGAAAAGCAGGCCATTAAGGATGCAATTGCTGTAAAAGCATGTGCAATTCTGACTGTATCATGTTTAGTGGAACCTGAAAAGTACTATATATCTCCGGCTTTAAAGAAAACCCCTGTTTTATTCATTGATCGCAAACCACAATGCGATTCTTGTTACTTTACATTCGACTATAAGCTGGCAGCTAATATGATCGAAAAGCGCATTGCTGGTTTTACAGCAGATAAACTGAAGATAATAACAGGCAACTCACAATTTGATGAAAATTATAGATTTAAGGCAGGTCTTATTGAATCGCTACCTGAACTTAATGAAAGAAATTTTGTCGAAATCCCATTCGACGAAACCTACACCGAAATTTATACGCTTTTTTCTGAAAAACAACCTATTGAGCTCTTTATCACGGCCAATGAACAATTAGCGCAGCAGCTGATGAATGCGTATCACACAATTGGTTCATCACAGCCGCCTACCGTTATTACCCTGGCCCCCTTAAGAACTGTACAGGATAATCGATTTAAAAACCTGACATTGAATTACAGAAAAATGGGATACACGGCAGCAGAATCAGTAATAAATCATATAACAGAGAAAAAACAAATTTCTTCAGCCATTCTGAAACCCTCAGGTTTTAAATCCTTTTCTAGAAAGACAGCATCTACAAAAAGCAAAACATTAAGGGTAATATCTTTGGATTCTCCTTCGGCTGAAGCACTTAAGTGCCTATCACCGAATTTTACCAAGCAAACCGGTGTAAATGTTGAAATCATCACGTATCCACAATCGACTATTTATGATTACATTCTTCAAGACGAAGAGACATGGGATGTTATCCGCCTTGATGTATCAAGCCTGTCATCTCTTGCTCCCAAGTTGTGTCATCCACTGGATCAAATTGATTCAAACATTGAAAGCAAATTTGGCAACTTTCTAACGGGTCTTTACGATAACTATGGAAAAGTAGGTGACAAAACGTACGCTCTGCCCTTTGACGTGAGTGTTCAAATGCTGTTCTACCGAAAAGATTTGTTTGAAGACATCAAACAGATACGCAGCTATTACGAAAGTAGCAAAAAGGAGCTCTCCGTTCCACAAACGTATGAAGAATACAACGATGTGGCACGTTTTTTCACGCGATCATTTAATCCCGATTCCCCAACGCCTTATGGTACCAGCATTGCTTTGGGTACACCAAGTTCTGCAGCCAGTGAATATCTACCGCGTCTGCTTTCCATGGGCGGCCATATATATGGAAAAAACCGATTGCTACGAATGTCTACCGCCGAGGCAAAGGCCGCATTGGAGAACCACATTCGTAGTGCTGAATATGCTAATCCCCATGCAGTGCATAGCTGGGGAGAGATCGTCGACGGATTTATTCGTGGTGATACCGCAATGACTATACTCTATGTAAACCATGCTTCACGTCTTGTTCAAGCGCAGGATTCCCGAGTTGCAGGGGCGGTCGGCTTTGCTCCAATCCCAGGCAAAAAACCCCTTCTAGGCGGTGGAGCATTAAGTATAGGTAAAAAATCAAAAAACATTGAGGAAGCTTACCAGTATATATGTTGGGCAACAAGCAAACAGATCGCTTCAGAGCTGATGATGATGGGCGGTATATCTCCATGCAGGGAAGCCTATGAGCAGCAAAAAATCATTGATACCTATCCCTGGCTTGGTAAGCTAGAAAAAAATATTCAAATTGGTTGCCGAAAAACCATCCTTTCTCCAGAAGAACTGAATTTGGATCAGAGAGGATTCGAAAACCGACTTGGCAAGCTTCTAATAGATGCTGTTACAGGGCAGAAAGCCATGGACGAAACCTTGTGGAGAGCACAGTATATAATTGATCAGATGGAAGAAAACATATTGCATGGAGGTAAATAATATGATGAAGGATAAACTATTCTATGAAGCCACAACAAAATATGACCAGGCTGTTTATCAAGCATTAACTCGCCTGATGTTGAGAAAACTTAGGCGAGCACCAAGATTTTTACTGCTTGGGCTTGGTATCTTAATGATTATCACAGGAGGATGGCTGTTTTTTTCAGATGGGCGATTGAGTATAAGA
>JAAYPS010000198.1 GCA_012519655.1 Clostridiaceae bacterium
CCTTGTGTTCTTGTGTCCCTCTGTGTTATTGTGTTATTGTGTTTTTTTATAGGAGTTCTGTACTAAAGTATCGCTCAGCTCTGTCACAAAGAATAGTTGATATATTAACACCTTCACCGTATTTTTTAGCAAGTTGAATTGCAGCCCATACATTGCAGCCCGATGAAATGCCAACTAATAAACCTTGTTTTTTAGCTAAAACCCTTGAAGTATTTATAGCGTCCTCATCTGTAACCTCAATAACCGAGTCAATTAATGATGTATCCAATACAGGTGGAACAAACCCATCTCCAATTCCCTGTATTTTATGAAATCCCGGATCCTGCCCTAATAATGCCGAGACGTTTTTTGGCTCTGCTGCAACAATTTTTACATTGGGGTTTTGCTCTTTTAAGAACTTGCCTATTCCACCAATAGTACCACCGCTGCCAACCCCTGAGACAAAAATATCCACATTTTTATCTAACTGTTTCCATATCTCAGGTCCGGTTGTAAGGTAGTGTATCTTCGGGTTGTTAGGGTTCTCAAACTGCATGGGAATGTACACTAATGGGTCCTCACGTTTTATTTTCTCAGCTTCCCTTATAGCTCCTTCGACATTTTCTTCTGCAGGTGTTAAAACGAGCTTAGCACCAAGAGCTTGCATAATTTTTTTTCGTTCTTCACTCATATTTGAGGGCATAACAATAATTACTTCATAACCTTTTTGGACACCTACTAATGCAAGTCCAATTCCTGTGTTACCTGAAGTAGGCTCGACAATCTTCATGCCTCTTTTTAGCTCTCCTGAGGCTTCAGCCTGTTCGATCATATATTTTGCGATACGGTCCTTAATACTACCACCAGGGTTTAGGAATTCTGCTTTTCCATATATGTTATACCCTGTTGCCTTTTTAAGACTAATCATACATGTATTGCCTATTAAGTCTAAAACATTATATGCTTTCACCATCATCCCTCTGTTCTTATGAATATTTATTTTATTAACTATATTACCATACAATAGCCAATTTAGCACAATAGTACAATAGTAAATTATGATTTCGAAAAATAATTGTTACAAAATGCTTGTAAGTAGGAAGAAAATGTGCTAAATATATTTAATATGCCAGTAAAAATTATGTAACATTATTACATTGAATGTATATGATTAATAAAATATAATGCAAGTACCATTATTATTTTCTACATCTTTAGTCAAGACAATTCGAGCTCATTATTTATTTGAGATTATTTTTTATATTAGATATATTTGGTGTTTATAGAACAGTAAACTACTAACCATAAACGCGTACATGCGTATTGTTTTCGGGGGCAAATTGGCTTATGATCTGTAGTGGCAAATTACAAATGAAAAAAAATGAAGTAATATGTTATAATACTATTAGTCAACTACTATTGAATAGTCCTTTCGGGATAGCAATTTTCAGTGCACCTGACCTTTTTCTAATAGATGCAAATCAAGTATGGTTAAAGAGGCTGGAGGAGCCGTACGACAATATAGCTTGTTCCGCCGGAAAACCCATTAGTGAAATTATTACAGGGTGGAAAGGAAGCCCGTTTGAAAGATTGTGGGAAACGGCATTACAAACAAAAGAAGGGGTTAGGTTACATGAATGTAGTTTTTTTAGAATGAAAAGAAGTAATATTTCTTATTGGGACATCTCCATAACTCCAATATTCAAAGGTGAAGAAGTTGCATTTTTTATTGAGACAGTAGTTGAGGTTACAGAAGATGAATTAAGCCGAAATAATAACAGTTATCGGTCCAATAACCTGTGTAAAAACATTCAAAACATTGAGACTATTTTTGAACACATGTCAGATGGCTTTTTTGTAGTTTATCCTGATTACAGCATAGTAGCTTTAAACAGTGAAGCTCATATTATTAAGCATTATTTTAATAGCTTTAAGTATAACGACATTCCAGCTAACATAAAGTACTACACATCCACAAATGATGAAATTCCCTACAATGATTTACCGGTATTTAAGATTATACAAGGAGATACATTCAACGCTTATATAGTTACTGTTGTAACCAATGAAGATACACATCATTTTAGTGTTAGTGGTAGGCCCATATACGATAGCACAAGCAATATATATATATCTTTTATTCGTATAGTTGATGTTACAAAGCAAGTAAATGCAGATTACGATTTGAAGATTGAAAAACAAAAGATGGAATATCTTGAAAAAAGAATCGAGGAGAAAGACAATTTCCTTTCATTGATCTCTCATGAGTTTAAAACGCCACTGACGGTTATTATGGCTGCAATTCAGGCTTTAGAGCGTTGTAGTTATGAGTTAAGTGATAAGGCAAATTGGTACATAAATACAATTAGACATAATACATTGCGACAATTCAGGCTTGTTAGAAATCTTTTGGATATTACATCCAGAATAACTGATAAGTCGGAGTTAAGTGGAAGGAATGTTGATATAGTATTATTAACCAAATTTATATCGGAAGAAGCAAGACTTTATTCTATGAGGAAAGAACTAAATATATATTTTGTTTGTGATATAGAAGAGAAGATTATTTTTATTGATGATGAAAAATATAAGCGTGTTTTACTAAATCTTTTATCTAATGCAATAAAGTTCACACCTAAAGGTAAGAATGTGTATATTGAACTGTTCTTTAGAAATGGCTTTTTAAATTTGATAGTTAAGGATGAAGGTGTTGGTATTCCAGAGGATAAGATTGGCGTCATATTTGAACGATTCGGTCAAGTCGATAAAAGTCTTTCTCGTCTTGCCGAGGGAAGTGGAATAGGTCTATTTTTGTCAAAATTATTCGTTGAGGAATTAGGAGGAACCATATCTGTTACAAGTAAAATTGATGAAGGTACAACTTTCAAGGTAATCATCCCTACAACACCTAATGTTAATGGCATGTGTGATATCAAGTATGAGAATGAAAATAGAAAAATATTAGAGATGCTAGATATTGAGTTTTCTGATATTTATTTCTCCAGATAACTTAAACTTGCTGAACTTATTACGTATCACGTCACAGGCTTAAAAAATGAGAAGAATGTAAGTCTACACAGAACTATTAATATCATCGAAAAGTGTTTAATTAAAGTTGGAATTAGCGCCAATAAAGGAACTTGCCGTTTTGCTTTAAATAATGTAAGTTTTTGTGTATAATATGATATAGCAGAAAATATAATATATATTTTTTAACAAACAGTGTTATTAAATTGTACTTAGATATATAAAGGAAATAAAACATAAAAACGTATTTTCAACAAGCAGTGTTTTGAAATACATGTAGATTGTAGGCATTTATAGCAACATTATATTAATTTAATAGCGGGTATACATATGAAAAGGAACATAGAAATTCGTCAAATTATTTTATTTATCATAGGCATTTTAGGAATTCTTGATACTATTATTGTTAGAGCTTACGTACAAGGAATGGATCTGGGGGCATTTCTACCTGCAATAATTGGTATAGCATGCATAATTCTTTCACTAAAGCCACTATATGAGAGGCATATAAGTAGAATTCATCCAATAATACGCCGCTTTGTATATTGGTCTTTCATGTTATTTCTTTTTGTCTTTATATTATTAGAAAGTTGTATAATTTTTGGCGGTATTTATCAGCCGAGCACGGATACAGAACCTGAATATCTTGTAGTTCTTGGATGTGGAATTAAGCCTGATGGAAGTCCCACTCTTGCTCTTAAAAATCGGCTTGATTTAAGCATGGAATATGCAAAAGAGCATCCGGATACATATATTGTTATGTCAGGAGGTCAAGGGCCCAATGAACCGATGCCAGAGGCTCACGCCATGGCTTATTATCTTATTGACAGGGGCATAAATCCAGAGAGAATTATTATAGAAGACAGATCTAGCAGCACCATGGAGAATTTCAAGTATACAAAACAAATATTAGGCGAAAATGATGAAATAGCATTTATAACTAACAATTTTCATGTATTTCGCTCAAATATCCTAGCAAAACGCAACGGCTTTACTGCATATGGATATGGGGCACCTACTCCAGGTATTGTACTTATAAACAGCTACCTTCGAGAGTTTTTTGCAATTGTTAAATCCTTAATATTCGATCATCCATAGGCTCTTTGAACATCCATAGGTTATCTTATTGCTCATGGGACATTCGATCATTTGTTAGACGATTAAGGAAAGCTAAAGGATAATAAATATCTGATTACCCATAGGATATCTGGTCATCCATGAGTTCCTCTTGATTTTTTCTGTCTTGAATCATAGTCTCAAGTATTTCCAAGTATATTTCATGTGGTGATTCAATCCAATTTTTGCATATATTTCGTGCATCGTTTTTTGTTCCAGCTGCAATTTTAACTTCTAATAATGAAAAATCACTTTCCCGTATTTTACACAACACACTATATCCGTCACCTTCGGGCACATAATCGGCAGTAATCATTGTTTCGGTGTGGATATTCTTTTTAATCTCACCGACACTATCCTTGAGACGTTTTTTTAAGCCGGCAGGAAGAATCGATTCAAACATATTTAATATATCCATGCCTTTTTCACTTATAAGATAATAGGAGATATCTTCATTTTTTTCTACTTGAACTAACTCTTCTTCAATAAGTTCGCTTAGATATTGTTGCATATAGAAGTAGTTCATGAGCTTATTTTCAAGCATTATTCTAACGAATTGAATGCTACCGATAGGCATGTCTAAAATTTTAAGAAAGTACAGAATCAAAATTTTTTTTTCAGCGATATCCGAATGTTCATTCATCAGGTAAACCACCCTTTAATCTTTATAATTGTACATGATTGCTGTTATAATATTTTTCTAGATATTCTCATTCATTATACATATTTTATAGGTTTAAAACAACGCTTTGAATTTTTATGACATATATACGATGAGTTTTTGTTACTGTTCACGGCTATCTCTCAAGTATATTGAGTGTCGACTGTAACGAGTTTGTTAAGACATTTGTTCAATGAAATAATTACATAAACAAAACATTATAATAATAAAGCCGAGTTATCAACTTACCACACCCATGTTTCAAATTATTTGCATATTAGAATTTATTTGAAAAATCATCAGTTTAGTACGCCCATGTTCGACTATTAATACCCTCACTTTACTTGACATGAACCCTTATTCATTTATAATAATTAATGACAAGGTAACAAGTGACTACAATCTCGTATAGATAGGTGGAGAGTCTAATTTTTACGAAGTTCTTCATATTCGATAATAATCTTCTGAAGCAGAAAAAACAAATGATTAAAAGCTTGAAATTTGAATAGCCCCCATATTATTAATTGAGAGAATGAAAATTTAAGAAATAGAAAGCAGGTGCTATGTATGGCAGGTACAATAACCGAAAAAATACTTAATAAGCATATAGTCGAAGGTGAAAAAAAAGCAGGAGCTGAGGTTGCATTAAGAATAGACAACACGCTTACACAGGACGCGACAGGAACTATGGCATATCTGCAGTTTGAAGCTATTGGTATAGATAGAGCAAAAACTGAATTCTCTGTCAGTTTTGTTGATCATAATACTTTACAGACCGACTTTAAAAATGCTGATGATCATCTTTTCTTACAGTCTATTGCTCAGCGTTATGGGCTATATTTTTCAAGACCAGGAAACGGGATCTGTCACCAGGTATTCCTTGAACGTTTTGCAAAACCTGGAAACACTTTAATAGGATCCGATAGTCATACTCCAACTGCTGGTGGTATTGGTTGCTTTGCTATGGGAGCAGGCGGTTTAGATATAGCATGTGCTATGGCCGGGGCACCATTTAGAATAAAGTATCCCAAAATAGTAGGGGTACATCTAACAGGACAGTTATCTCCATGGGTATCCGCAAAGGATGTTATTTTAGAAGTGTTGCGTAGAATCGATGTTAAAGGCGGAGTTGGAAAGGTTTTAGAGTATTTTGGAGAAGGAGTAAAAACACTGAGCGTTACAGACAGGGCCACAATAACAAATATGGGAACAGAAACTGGTTGTACAACAAGCATATTCCCAAGTGATGAAGTTACAAAGTCTTTTCTTGAAAAACAAGGAAGGCAAGAACAATGGATAGAACTCTTGCCCGATGATAATGCAGAATATGATGAAATAATTGAAATTGACTTATCTTCTCTAGAACCCATGGTGGCATTACCACACAGTCCTGGTAATGTTTCTACGGTTAGAGAGGTTGGTAAAATAAAGGTGGATCAGGTTGCAATAGGCTCCTGTACAAATTCATCATTAAGAGATTTAAAAATGGTGGCTAATGCGTTGAAAGGAAGAACAATTGCGAGCAATCTTCACGCGACGGTAAGCCCAGGTTCCAGACAAGTTGTTGAGCATTTAATTGACAGCGGTGAATATCGGGATATGGTCCGAGCAGGAGTAAGAATACTGGAAAATGCCTGCGGACCCTGTATAGGTATGGGTTCTGCCCCTAAATCAGGTGCAGTATCTGTTAGAACATTTAACAGAAATTTTAAAGGCAGAAGTGGAACAGCTGACGCCGATGTTTATCTTGTAAGTCCTGAAACAGCAGTTGCTACAGCGATAACAGGGTATTTAACGGATCCCAGGACACTAGGAGATTTACCCGAACTTAAAATGCCAGATAAGTTTTTTGTTAATGACAATATGATATTGAAACCATTACCTGTTGAGGAAGCGAAAGAAGTTGAAATCATTAGAGGTCCTAATATCGCACCATTACCGAAATTTGAAGCTATTGGTAATAGTCTTTCGGGGAAAGTGCTAATCAAGGTTGAAGATAATATTACAACAGACCATATTATGCCTGCGGGTGCACGCATTCTTCCTCTAAGGAGCAATATACCTGAAATATCAAAATATGTGTTCGAAGCTATAGATTGTGATTTTCATAGAAAGGCAAAAGAAAACGACGGTGGCTTCATTATTGCTGGCGACAACTATGGTCAAGGTTCCAGCCGTGAACATGCAGCGTTAGCGCCTAAATATCTGGGTGTAAAAGCTGTTATTGTAAAATCTTTTGCAAGAATACACTTGGCAAACCTAATTAATTTCGGTATCGTTCCTCTAACATTTGTCAATCCAGATGATTATAGTAATATTGACGAGATGGATGAGCTGGAGATTAATATTGGCGATTTACAAGGAGAATGTGTTCTTCATAATAAAACAAAAGGAAACAAAATTAAACTAACGCATTCACTATCCAGACTTGACGCTGAGATATTAAAGGCAGGCGGAAAGCTTCCTTGGATAAAAAAGAGCATGGGAAAGGAAATGAAAAATGAGTAAAATAGTAATGAAAACGCCCCTTGTTGAGATGGATGGCGACGAAATGACCCGTATCATATGGGAATATGTTAAGGACGAGCTAATACATCCCTTCGTAGACCTAAAAACGGAGTACTATGATTTGGGGCTGGCTTATCGTGATGAAACTGATGATCAGGTAACCATTGATTCTGCTGAAGCTACAAAGAAATATGGTGTAGCCGTCAAATGCGCAACTATAACTCCTAATGCTGAAAGAGTTAAAGAATATAATTTAAAAAGCATGTGGAAAAGTCCTAATGGTACTATTCGTGCTATTTTGGATGGGACAGTATTTAGGACACCAATAGCTGTTAAAGGCATTGAGCCTCTAGTTAGGACATGGAAAAAGCCTATTTGCATCGCACGTCATGCATATGGCGATGTTTATAAAAATACTGAAATGCGCATTGATAAACCAGGAAAAGCAGAGCTGGTATTTACCGGTGAAGATGGCAATGAGAGCAGGAGTTTAATACATTCCTTCGATTCTGAAGGTATTATCATGGGAATGCATAATACAGATAAATCCATACAAAGCTTTGCAAGATCATGTTTCAATTATGCTCTTGACCAGAAACTGGATTTATGGTTTTCAACTAAGGATACAATTTCTAAAGTGTATGACCATCATTTTAAGGATGTATTTCAAGAGATATTTGAAAAAGAGTATGCTGACAAGTTCAAAGATGCTGGAATTGAATATTTCTACACATTGATAGATGATGCAGTGGCTCGCGTAATCCGTTCCGAAGGCGGTTATGTATGGGCATGTAAGAATTACGATGGTGATGTTATGTCCGACATGGTTGCAACAGCCTTTGGTAGTCTTGCGATGATGACCTCAGTACTGGTATCACCCGATGGTCATTATGAGTATGAAGCAGCACATGGTACGGTTCAAAGGCACTATTACAAACACCTAAAAGGGTTGCCCACATCAACAAATTCTGTAGCAACAATATTTGCATGGTCTGGTGCTTTGAGAAAACGAGGCGAATTGGACGGTTTGAATGATCTGGTCCTTTTTGCAGATAAGCTGGAAAGTGCCGTTACGCAAACAATTGAAGATGGTGTAATGACTGGTGATTTAGCAGCCATTTCACAGTTACCAAACAAGAGAGCCGTTGACACTCTAGGTTTTATTCAGGAAATTAGAAAGAGGCTTGCTGCTAGTATGTGATGAACATTTTGATAAATCATAACAGAAAATATTTAAGGTTACGATTCTTCCAACTATCTTGTTTCTTCAGGATAGTTGTTTTTTTTTCTCTTGATCTTGCAGCTAGAACGCAATGTGTTATAATTGTGAAAGGCATTTAGTGAATTAAAGTAGCTAATTGTTGGGTACAATTAATGTAGTAACAAGTGTAAAAACAAAAATTGACCTATAAAGGCGGTAATTAAATCGAAAAATATGCGACTTCAAAAGGCTTTAGCCCATAGTGGCGTGGCATCACGTAGAAGGGCAGAAGAATATATTCGTGAAGGTAGAGTTAAAGTAAATGGACAGGTTGTAAACGAGATGGGTGTAGTGGTTACAGCTAATGATAATATTGAAGTTGATGGCAAGCCTATAAAGCTTGAGAGTAAGAAAGTTTATATCCTTTTGCATAAACCTAAAGGATATATTACATCGGTCAGTGATCCTAAAGGAAGAAAAACCGTTATTGACCTTATTGACGGAATCGAAGAACGTATTTATCCTGTAGGACGTTTAGATTATGATAGCTCTGGCCTACTTTTCTTGACGAATGATGGCCAGTTTGCAAATTTTTTAATGCATCCTAAACATGAAATACTTAAAACATACATTGTTACAGTGAAGGGGAAACCATCTGAAAATGCAATCCAAAGCCTGAGAAAAGGCATTAAGATTGAGAATTACATTACTGCCCCTGCTTATGTAAATGTGTTGAGTATTTACGAAAATAAAACAAAACTAGAGATTACCATTCATGAAGGCCGCAACAGACAAGTAAGAAAAATGTGTGAAAAAATAGGTAATCCAGTAATTAGACTTAAAAGAGTTGCGTACGGTGGTGTTCAGTTGGGTAACTTAAAACCAGGTGAATGGAGATATCTCACAGAGAGTGAAAAAAAACGATTGATGGAGAAGATGTAGATAATATGCGACCGAGAAAGATAAAACATTATACATATTACTTTCGAAGAATGATGAAGTTTTACGACTTAAAGGCTAATGCTGTACCGCAAGTGCTCTTCGTTCTATTATTGGCAATTTCATTTGGATTTAGGGTTTTAGTACAGCCGCTCATGATGGATTATTTTATATATTCTCAGCAAATATATAATACCCTACCAGATGTTCTAGCAACTGAAAACCTTAGTACTCAGCTTCATACTATGATCGAGTTTCAAAACTCAGAGGTTTTCCTGAGCTTTATTACTATTTTACTAAAAATTGTTGGGATACTAACTCTGCAGAAAATATTAATGGCGTTGTTATTATTTTTCTATCTCGGAGGATACCTTGTTGATCTTGAGGGCCCAAGTTCCTCCTTTGCAGTTTACGCGAATAAATTTTTTAAAGCATTGCCAAGGTATTTACTGTTCAATATTATTTTTTATGTTGCATTGTTAATAATAGTTTTGATTGTAGTATTCATTATGTCCTTTGCAATGTTAGTATTTCCGATGTTTGCTTTTGCTTCTAGTTTTATAGTTGCTTTAATACCTTTAGCTTGGTTTATTATACAGGTTGTATTTATATTTAAAGATATTACCTTTCTTGATACTGGTGTAAGTGTATGGCGAAATTTCAAAACTTCAATACAATTGTCAAAAGGGTATGGATTTTTTATTGGAAGGAACATTATTTTTATCTATTTTTTAAGTCTGCTAATTAATATGTTTACAATTGAGTCACAGCTGGTTTCAATGTTTATTATATCTTTCTTTGAAGTTATCATTCTTCAAATTAGACAAAGACTTGTAGCGTTGATGTATATTAGCAGAACAAGAAAGCCAAAAGAAGACATCGAATTGAATAAAGCCTAAAGTTAAGATCACTAAGTTATTTTAAATAAATGGAGGACAAAAAATATGAGATTTGAGAATATTGAGAAAATTGATCCTCAAGTAGCAAAAGCTATTTACGATGAAGTTGATAGGCAAAACAATAATATTGAACTTATTGCTTCTGAGAACTTTGTAAGTAAAGCTATTATTGAGGCTATGGGAACACCATTGACAAACAAATATGCTGAAGGATACCCAGGGAAGAGGTACTATGGTGGTTGTGAGCATGTTGACGTTGTTGAAGACCTTGCAATAGAACGTGCAAAGGAACTTTTCGGAGCTGAGCATGCGAATGTTCAGCCTCATTCGGGTGCCCAAGCTAATATGGCAGTATTTTTTGCAATGTTAAATCCTGGGGATACTTTCATGGGTATGAATCTATCCCATGGTGGGCATCTTAGTCATGGCATGAAGATTAATATGTCAGGTAAATATTTTAATGTGGTGCCTTATGGTGTAAGAGAAGATACATGTCTAATTGATTATGACCAATTAAGGCAGATTGCAGTTGAAAACAAACCTAAGATGATCATTGCTGGCGCTAGTGCATACTCAAGAGAAATTGACTTTAAAAAATTCAGAGATATTTGTGATGAGGTTGGAGCATATCTTATGGTAGATATGGCACATATTGCAGGATTAGTAGCTGCGGGACTCCATCAGAGTCCTGTCCCATATGCTGATTTTATTACCACAACCACTCATAAAACTCTTCGTGGACCAAGAGGTGGAATGATCCTTTGTAAGGAAGAATATGCCAGAGATATTGATCGCGCTGTTTTCCCCGGTATTCAGGGCGGACCGCTAATGCATATTATTGCCGCAAAGGCAGTTGCTTTTAAAGAAGCTTTGTTACCCGAGTTCAAGCAATATCAAAAACAAATAGCAGACAATGCTAAAGCTTTAGCACAATCAATGCAAGAGCATGGTTTCGATATTGTATCGGGTGGGACGGATACCCATTTAATGCTTGTAGATTTAACAAGTAAGAATATTACTGGTAAAGATGCACAGCAACTTCTTGACGAGGTGCATATTACTGCAAACAAAAATGGTATACCCTTTGATACACAAAAACCAGCTATTACCAGTGGTATAAGGTTAGGCACGCCCGCTGTGACCACAAGAGGTATGAAAGAGCCAGAAATGGGAGAAATCGCAAAGTTAATTTCAATGACATTAGCAGATTTTGATAAGAATAAAGAGACAGTCATTAAAGCAGTAAGGGATTTAACTTCAAGATTCCCGCTATATAATAAATAAAACAGCCAAGTACAGCCGTGTTTCTATATCTTATTATTAATTTAACTTTTTTACATGGCTTACGCTATGTAGTGTAGAAATTGCTGTGCATAGGTCGTTGACAAAAGACAACACAGTGTTTATAATGAAGTTTGTTGAATTTTTGCAGGCCGGAGGAAAGATATGAAAGTTGATATATCTGAAGTTATTATGACTGTCGGTGAACAGTTAAATATTGATAAGTCCGGCATTGTAGAAGGTTTGTCGGATATTTATGGTTTGATATCCATTGACCGACCTGTGGATTTTAAAGGTGTTCTTACCAATCTTAATGGATTGTTACATCTTGAAGGTACAGCAAGTTGTACTTATAGTACACGTTGCGATTCCTGTGGCGAACCTATTTCTAAAAAGCTAAGAGTTAACATTAGCGAAGATATAGTGCAGGAGCAACAAGATGTGGAAGACGATGAGCTCTTTACTTATAACGGATATTGGCTTGACCTTAATAAAATCCTAGCTGACAATATTACATTAGCCATGCCAATGAGTCACAGGTGCAGTGGAGATTGTAAAATAGTTTGTCCAAAATGCGGAAAACCCATCATGGGTGAAGAATGTTCTTGTGATGAAGAATTACAGATTGACCCGCGGTTAGCCGCTTTAAAAGATTTATTTGATAAGGAGCATTCCGAGAAGGCAGATTAGTGCCGAAAACCGGAACGGAGGTGTTATAAATGGCAGTACCAAAGCGTAAAGTATCTAAACAACGTAGAAATAAAAGAAGGACACATTATAAACTTAATGCGCCAGAATTGGTTCCATGTCCACAGTGTCATAGCTTAAGAGCGCCACATAGAGTTTGTAAAGAGTGCGGATATTATAAAGGCGTAGAAGTCATTAAAATGGAAGCATAAAATATGAAGTAATTTGTGTTGAATTAGCAGCTACTAAGAACGCTTTAAGATGTATCTATGAGTAAGATTTTTATTTATAAGGCATTTTATTGTGTGATTTTCAGCTGCTATTATTTTACAAAAATTAACATGTACCTTGAATTCATGGGGGAGTAATGAGCAATCTAATAATTTCTGAAGTATATAAAGGAAGTATTGCAGAAGAAGCTGGAATAGAAGCTGGTGACAGCCTGATATCTATAAATGGAAGTAACATTGTAGATGTTTTTGATTATCGTTTCATGATATCCGAAGAAGCATTACTACTTGAAATACAAAAAAAAGATGGTAGCATCCTCAGGGTGGATATTGAAAAGGATGAAAGCGAAGATATTGGTCTTTGTTTTGAAAACCCTTTGCTTGACGAAGAAAAAAGCTGTAGGAACAAATGTGTTTTCTGTTTTATAGATCAATTACCATCCGGGATGAGGCAGACACTATATTATAAGGATGATGATGCTCGACTGTCCTTTTTATTTGGCAACTACGTAACAATGACAAACATGGGACAGGATGACATTGATAGAATAATTAAATATCATATGTCCCCTGTGAATGTATCGGTGCATACTACAAATCCCGAGCTCAGAGTGAAAATGCTTAACAACAGATTTGCTGGTGATATACTCGCTAAAATGAAGGCTTTTTCAGATAGTGGTATAATACTGAATGCACAAATTGTTTTGTGTAAAGGCATTAATGATGGTGAAGAGCTAGAACGTACATTGACGGATTTATCTACACTTATGCCTATGCTAAACAGTATATCTATTGTTCCCGTGGGCCTTACAAGATATAGGGATGGACTTCCTGTTTTAGCTCCTATTGATAGTGTTTCAGCTATGGAAGTTATTCTACAGGTAGAAAAATGGCAGCAATATTTCTTAGAAAAGACCGGGAGCCGTAGAGTATACCTTTCTGATGAATGGTATTTAATGTCGGGTACACCATTACCTGATTACAATCATTATGAAGATTTCCCACAGATAGAGAATGGTGTTGGTATGACAGCTATGTTTGTTGACGAGTTTAAACAAGCACTATCATCAGAAGAAACTCGCCCAGTTAATAGAGTGGTCAGCGTTGCAACAGGAGCTCTTGCTGCAGGTTTTATTTCAAATCTAGCACAGCTGGCAGAGAGTCATTTTCCTGGCTTAAAAATCATAATTCATAATATAGAAAACCTATTTTTTGGTAACACCGTTACTGTTACAGGTCTTTTGACGGGTAATGATATTAAGAACCAGTTGTTAGGGAAACATATTGGAGAGGTTTTACTTCTGCCTTCGAACATGTTTAGAGCTGGTACCGATATTTTCTTAGATGATATGGAACTTAGAGAGCTTGAAGCAGCTTTGCAAGTTCAGGTATTAAAAGTTGAAACCGATGGCAGTGAGTTCCTGAAGGCTTTATTAGCAGCCGGAAATTAGCTTTGACGTGTTAACTCATGATATAATAAGTAAAAACAGACAATTTAATAAAAGGAACGTAAATAGAGTGTAAACCATCATAAAATAGTTCATTTAATTTAGGATCATTTTTTGACAGGAGGCATGGAGTGTATATGGACAAGAAGCTTGTAGTTGGACAGTTTAATGATTCTTTTGTTCCTGTTATGGATGGGGTTACCAATGTAGTGAAAAATTATGCATACTGGCTTGATAAGAAATACGGAGAATGTTATGTAGCTACTCCCGCATATCCTGGATACGGGGATAGAGAAGATTTCCCAGTACTTCGTTATTACTCAATTCCTTTAAAGCAGAGAGAACCGTATCGCATTGGGCTAGATCTTTTAGATATCAATTTTCGTAGTGCTATAAAGAGTATTCCGTTTGATATAGTACATGCCCATTGTCCTTTTACTTCTGGTGCTGTCGCACAGCAAATTGCAAGGAAAAACAATATACCAATTGTTGCAACATTCCACTCAAAGTTTTATGATGACTTTAAACAAGTACTTAAAATAGATGCGTTTGCTAAGATATGCACTCGTATTGTTATTGATTTTTTCAATCGGGTTGATCAAGTTTGGACGGTAAGCAAAGGTGCAGCCGATACTCTTCATGAATATGGATATAAGGGCAGTATAGAAGTCGTGAGCAATGGGACTGATTTTGTTGTGCCTGAAAATATTAATGACATAATTAAGAAAACAGAGCAGAAACTGAATATTAAAGAGAATGAACTGGTATTTTTATTTGTAGGCCAGCATATATGGCAAAAAAATATTAAGATGATTGTTGAAGCATTGAAATTAGTGGACGACAGAAACATTCCATTTCGCATGTTTTTTGTTGGAGACGGATATGCAAAAGAGGAACTAAAAGAGTATGTGAATGAGTTAGGTCTTGATGATAAAATAACCTTGCTTGGCAAAATACTCGATCGTGACTATTTGCGCTCGCTATTTGCAAGGGCGGATTTATTTTTATTTCCTTCTGTTTATGACAATGCTCCCATTGTAATACGAGAAGCAGCAGCAGTGGCAACGCCCTCTGTCGTTATTGCTAACAGCAATGCAGCAGAAGGCATTGAGGATAATGTAAATGGTTTTTTAAGCGAAAATACTGCACAATCATATGCAAATAGGATACTGGAAGTAACTAAGGACAGAGATTTAATTATAAGAGCTGGCCAAAGAGCAAAAGTTACTATATATAGGAATTGGGAAGATATTGTTGATGAGGTTTATCAAAGGTATATTGAAATAATTAAAACATACAATAAACTACATGTAACAGGTGGATAAGTTTAGTTTATTATTTGTGGCAAAAATAGTCTTGATATATTCTCGCCAATGTTTTAATATGAATAATCAGCGGACAAAGAGTAAAATAAGAAATATTGGTGATTATATATGGACTATTCTTTTATTATAGCACTTGCATTAGGACTTGCCATGGATGCTTTCGCGGTATCTATTTCATGTGGGGTATGTGTTGTTAAGAATCGCTACTGGAATGCCATTCGTGTAGCACTTTTTTTTGGAATTTTTCAATGGGGAATGTTTTCATTGGGCTGGTTAGCAGGATCTGCATTCAGAACTTTTATTGAGCCTGTTGACCATTGGATAGCGTTTGTATTATTGGCGTTTATCGGAGCAAAAATGTGGAAAGAATCCTTTGACGAGGATTCAAAACCTTTGGATCTGACGAGCTGCAAACTCATGTTAGTACTTTCTATTGCAACAAGTATAGATGCATTTGCTGCAGGAATAACCATAACTGCTTTAGGTTATCTTTTAATGATTCCGTCGATTTTCGTAGGTGTTATAACATTTTGTCTGTCATTTTGCGGTGTATACCTTGGTTGCTGGATGTCCAATCAAACAAAAATGAAGAAATATTTCACTCGTTTAGGAGCTGTTATTTTAATTGGCATTGGAGTAAAAATATTGATAGAGCATTTAATATAACCCTAATATGATCAATATATGGCACAGATTTTCATGCATAACTGAACAATGATACTGCCCACATTAAACGTATACAATATGTAGTTATGAAATTTCATTTTTATCACAATAATTGTACGGCACGGCTTAAGCATATAACATAGTAAAAAGCTCTATTTATTTATTAATGTATATTCGTCGTTAGTTAGTTTAAAATGTATTGCTCCATTCTTTATTCCATTGGATACATAAACCTTTTTGTCCTTTGTAACCATTATAGTTTCCACGTCTTCTAGCTGTTCTATTAGTTCCATACCTTTATCTAAACCAAGAAGAAAACAGGTTGTGGACAAGCCATCACATTTTGTTGAGCTTGGTGAAATAATGGATATGGATGCTAGTTCATTATCTGCTGGATAACCTGTTTCTGGATTTAAAATATGATGGAACCTTTTTTGGTCTACTTCGAAATAACGCTCGTAAATTCCTGATGTTACAACCGACATATCTCTTACCGAAATGGTTCCGAGATAATCACCCTGTGAGCCGAAGGGATCTCTAATACCCAACGTCCATAAAGAACCATCAGGTTTAGAGCTATATAGATAAAGGTTTCCACCCAGGTTTAAAAGTGCTGAATCAGCGTTTCCCTCTTGTAAAATGTATACTAATTTATCAGTAATGAAACCTTTAGCAATTGCGCCAGTATCAATGGACATACCCTCTGCAACCGAAATAGTGTGATTTTGGCTGTCCATTGAAATATTACGATAATCAACTCTTGATTTGGCTAAGTCAATATCAGACTGGAGAGGAATTTGCGGATTTTGTTCGCCTATAGCCCACAAATCAACCAGTGGTCCTATACTAATATCAAATAGACCGTCAGAAATTGTAGCATAATAGATACCTTGTTGGATTAAGTCAAAGGTATCTTCTGAAACAGGTACCGGTATTCCTGGGTTGCTATTTACATTATATATTTCACTATCTGCTATATATCTGCTATATTTGTTCTCCATATATTGCATTTCTTGAAATAACTCATTAATAAGTTTTTCTGATTTTCTACCATATACCGTTATTTCAACTACTGTATTCAAAAGAAATCGGGATTGTTTTGTAGTTGTTGGGCCACATCCCGTCATAATGAACAATATAAGGCACAAACCCAATAGTATTGTTTTTTTCAAATCAATGCTCCTTGGTCCTATAATTTTAGATAAAATAATTATAGCATAGTATTGTCTAATATCTACCAACATTGTTGTCTAATAAGGGGATGGTAAGGAGTTTATGTTACGCATTTTGTTTGTACTATAACAGTTTTATTGTTAAAATAAAAGTTGTAAATTATATTGATTAAGGTAAAATTGACTGTATGAAAAAACTAGACGTTATACTAATAGCATTTTTTTTATTGATCGCGATGGTCTTAATATTGTGGATAAATGCGTCATCGAATGAGGCAGGAGAGATTATTATTTATAAGGATGGTCAAGAATTTGCATCAGCTCCTTTGAATGTAGAAAAGACAGTGATTGTTGAAGACCAAAATGGTGGCAGAAATGTTGTACGCATTGAAAACGGCCAAGTTCAGGTAATTGAAGCCAATTGTAAAGACCAAATATGCGTTCACTCACGACCTGCCAAAAAAAATGGTCAGGCAATAATATGTCTTCCAAATAAAGTGGTGATAGAAGTTAGAAGCACTAAAATTAACGAGATTGATGGAGTTTCAGAATGATGAACCATAATGGAATAAAGAAAATGGTCTTATTTGCAATACTGGCAGCGACAGCAATAGCACTGCATTTTGTAGAGGGTTTGTTTCCTTTACCCGTTCCTATACCGGGAATTAAACTAGGTTTGGCAAACATAGTTTCAATTGTAGCACTATATTTATTCGGACCAGTGGCAGCACTTACAATATTAATTCTTAGGGTTTTAATGACTTCATTTTTATATAGCGGTTTTTCAAGTTTAATTTATAGTCTGGCAGGAGGACTATTAAGTGTTTTAGGTATGAGTTGTATATGGAAACTCAGAGAAAAAGGTTTTAGCATAATTAGTGCAGGTGTTGTTGGTGGAGTGTTTCATAATATTGGTCAGATAATTGCCGCAGCATTTGTATTACGAACATCATCGGTCTTTGTATATTCACCTGTGCTTATCATAACTGGAATCATAACAGGTGTTTTAACCGGAATCCTTTCTAACATTATTGTATCCCGTCTAAGCACTGTATTACATATGTATTGATAATTGCATACATTCTTTAATAATGTCTTCAGAAAACGCTGACCTCTATACTCAGGTATTATATTCTAATTTCACACATTCTTTTCTTAAGAATATACTGGTAGTATCAACAATATCCTTGGGGGTGCCTTTTGTGAAAATAATCGTTCTGAAAATGCCACGTTTCTTAGGGGGATTGCTAAAAAGAGTATTTAATATTCATTAATACATATGAGGACGGACTACCCTAAGAGGTAAGCACAGCAAAACCCCTCGGTTAAATACCCGAGGGGAATGTTTTACATAATTCAATTTTTGTTGTTTTAAGATATACAAATAGGAAATAAAGTTAATAAATTAAACGGTTTTCTTGCTAGAACGTATGCAGTTTGTACATACATTCCTTCTTTTTGTAACTCCGTTAATATCCATTTTAACTTTTTTAATGTTAGGTTTCCAAACTCTATTGGATCTTCTGTGTGAATGGCTGACTTGAATACCAAAACTCTGCCCTTTACCACAAATTTCACATTTTGCCATTTCAACACACCTCCTTAAAAATAATTATATCATTAACTTTTGTTCTTGTTTTAATGGAGCAAAAGCTTATTACATAAACTCTTTTAATAACGTATTCCACATTAAAAGCAAATATCATTCTAACACAAGCACAACAATAAATGCAAGTGAAACATTGCATTTTATTGAAAAATGGGATAGACTTTTTTTAAAGAAATCTAAAAAGTAGGCTCCACCTCTAAGAGGAAAGGATAGAAATTCATTGGATAATGCGAAGTTGAATTCAATACTATATTCAAGTATTCAATCTGTTAAACAAGTTGGTACAGCAACAGCTAAAAAACTAAATAAGCTGGGTATAGAAACAATTGGGGATCTTATCACATATTATCCAAGAGATTATGAGGACAGGAATAAGGAAAAGAAGGTTTTTGAACTGCAAGATGGCGATGAATGCGCTATTATTCTTAGGATTTTGAACGGTGTTACGTTTAGTAGACCAAGACGAAATTTACGAATATATAAAACCGTTGCAGGAGATGAAAGTGGACAAATTACATTAACTTGGTTTAACCAGGACTATATTAAAGGTAAGATCTCTAAGGGTAACGAATACGTTTTTTTCGGAAAGGTTAAGAAAATAGGCCCCCATATTGAAATGGTAAACCCAATATATGAAGAAGTTAATTCTGAAAGAAAAAAAACTACGGGTATCCAACCCATTTATTCTTTAACTGCAGGGATTACTCAAGCCTATCTTAGAATGATACAACGAAATGCTCTTGATATTGTTATTGGAAAATTAACAGACATACTACCAAATGAGTTAAGGAAAAAATATTCGTTATCAGAATATAATTTTGCTTTGGAAAACATTCATTTTCCAAAAAATTTCGAGCAAAAAGAAAAAGCACGTAAAAGGCTTGTTTTTGAAGAATTGTTAATACTGCAGCTTGGACTTTTGCAACTGAAAAACAGCCAAATTGTTGTATCTGGAATAAAAATGCAGTATAAACCTGCGATAGATAAATTTATATCTCAATTACCCTATCAATTAACAAATGCGCAGCAGAAGGTATTTAAAGAGATTGTAAATGATATGACTAGTGAAAACCAGATGAACAGACTCATTCAAGGTGATGTAGGATCGGGGAAAACCATTGTGGCACTAATGGCAATATTACTGACCATACTCAACGGTTATCAGGCAGTTTTCATGGTGCCTACCGGAATACTTGCAGAACAGCATTATCAAACAATAAAAGTGGCGCTTGAAAGTTATGACGTTGTCATTGAGTTGTTGACAGGCAGTGTCACAAAAAAGGAGAAAGAAAGGATAAAGCAGGATATAAAAAATAATGAATGTCAGTTGGTAATTGGAACCCATGCCTTGCTGGAGGAAAATGTAGAATTTGCTAAATTGGGTCTTGTAGTTACAGATGAGCAACATCGATTTGGAGTGAAACAAAGAGCCGTTTTGCCCTCTAAATCCAATCCGCATATTATTGTAATGACGGCAACTCCTATTCCAAGAACACTATCACTAATATTGTACGGTGATTTAGATATATCCATAATTGATGAGCTTCCACCCAACCGTAAACCAATAAAAACATACTCAGTCAATGATTCTATGAGAAACAGGGTGTATCAATTTATTCGCAAGATTGTAAATGAAGGACGCCAGGCTTACATAATTTGCCCCTTGGTAGAGGAATCAGAAGAAGTTGAAGCAGAGGCTGCAATGTCTCTTGCCAAAAGGATATCTGAAAACGATTTAAAGGGACTATCAATAGGACTTGTCCATGGAAAGATGAAAGCCATAGAAAAAGATCAGGTCATGGCTGGATTTGCAGCAGGTAATATTCAGGTTCTTGTGTCTACAACGGTAGTAGAAGTGGGAGTAAATGTTCCAAATGCAAGCCTTATGGTTGTTGAAAATGCAGAACGGTTTGGTCTTGCGCAGCTGCATCAATTAAGAGGTAGAGTTGGAAGAGGAGAGTATCAATCATATTGTATTTTGTTTTGCCAAAGCAAGAGTGAAATAGCAAGAAAACGTATGGAGATAATGACTAAATATAGTGATGGCTTTATGATATCTGAAAAAGATATGGAACTTAGAGGACCTGGCGATATATTCGGGACCCGTCAGCATGGTTTACCTGAGTTTAAGATAGCCAATTTATATGAAGATATCGAAATATTAAAAGAGGTACAAAAAACCGCCAGTGATATTGTAAAGCATCAAATGCTTGAGGGCAGGGAAGATTATAATATACTTCAAGAGCATTTACTTTCATTATTTGAGGATAAAATGAATGAAGTGGCTTTGAATTAAACTATTAAACGTAAAGCACTTTAATTAGTACCTAAGTAAAATCATGCAAAATATGCTTGGAAAGCAGATTAAAGCAGTATTAGCAATTTAAACATACAAGAGGGGGAATCTGATATAATAAGGGTTATCGGCGGAACCGCAAGAGGTACAAAGCTAAAAACTCCTAAGGGGGTCAATACACGTCCGACTGCTGATAGTGTTAAGGAGTCGGTTTTTAATATATTAAATCCAGATATACCGGATAGCATTGTGCTGGACTTATTTGCAGGAACGGGAGCATTGGCAATAGAAGCATTAAGCAGAGGCGCTAAACAAGCTTACCTTGTAGAACAAAACAAAAATTGCTGCGCTATAATACGGGACAATCTTAGACATACAAAATTTACTGAAAATAGCTTCGTCTACTGCCAAAAGGCTAGCTCCTTTATTAAGAGTATTATGAAAAAGGGTGTAAAATTTGACATAGTTTTTATGGATCCACCCTATTCTAAGAATTTTATACAGGAAACACTTCAACTTTTAGTCGAAAATGGTATAATGAAAAATGAAGGAATTGTTGTAGTGGAACACCATAAAGAAGATATTATTCCACATAGTTTAGGGACACTTATTAGTAAAAGGGTTGAACATTATGGAGATACTAATGTCACCTTTTTAGTAAACTATATAGATTAAGTATGAAATGCGTATGTAGTCAGCAAACGCAAAGGAAGAGATAATCATAGCCTGCGGATGCTATAATTACAAAATGAGAGGAGCACTATTTTGAATATATTTGTATATCCGGGAAGTTTTGATCCTGTTACAAACGGGCATTTAGACATTATCGACAGAGCTGCTAAGCTTTGTGATAAGCTAATTGTGGCTGTTTTAATAAACCGTACCAAAACCCCGGCTTTTACCATAGAAGAGCGCGCTTCATTTATTGAAGAAGTATTGGTTGGAAGGGATAATATTGAGGTTATTCCTTTTTCGGGTCTACTTGTAGATTTTATGAAGAAACATAATGCTACAACAGTTGTAAAGGGTTTAAGAGCTGTATCGGATTTTGAGTACGAATTTCAAATGGCTCTTCTTAACAAGAAGCTATACCCAAGTATCGAAACTCTTTTTATGATGACCAACGTTGAGTATTCGTACCTTAGTTCCAGTGCGGTAAGAGAACTTGCAAGTTATGGTGGTAATATAAAGGATTTAGTTCCCGATATAATTATTGATAGGGTTTATGGCAAGTACAAAAACAAATGATTTAAAAACTTGTTGTAATTCACACTTGAATTTGTAGGTGTAATTTTGGAAAGGATAAATGATTTTATGCCAGAAGAAAGAAGAATGGAGATTCTATCTGTTTTAGAAGCATTGGAGGATTTAATTGATAGTGGTGTTTCAGTACCTTTTACCGGTAAATGTGTAGTAAATAGGGATGAGATTTTGGATATTATCCAAGATATTCGTCTAAAACTACCTGATGACCTTAAGCAAGCTCAGTGGATTAAAGAGGAGCGGGAACGCATTTTGGCAGAAGCGCAGCAAGAAGCTGATAACATTGTTAAGAATGCCGAGGGTACTATAGCTGCTATGGTGGATGAACATGAAATTAGTCGCAGAGCTTATGAACAGGCTGATGCAATTATATTCAATGCGAAAAAGAATGCAAGAGAGATTCGCCTTGGAACAAGAGAATATGCGGATGATGTTCTTAATAAGGTTGAAGAAATCCTTGAAGATACACTTGAAGTTATTAAATCAAACAGGGATGAATTAAAGTAAATATACATAGGAATATTGATGTTACTTAACATTTAGTTTTTTTGGATATCCCAACTTTGATTAAGTAAGAAATTAAGAAAAGCAATAGAAGAATATAGACTATACTAATTATCTTTGGAAAATCAGTACTATATATTTCATAAGAATATTTCATGGTGGGAATTGAACGGTTCTGCAAAAACAGTAATGTGTAGATCGAAGAAAAGAATCCATGCAGCAACTTTCCAAATATGTATTTTTTTAATTTAATTGTTTTAGGACACAAACCTGCAACTTGTGTAAGAACAGAAATACCACCAAATCCGCAAAGAAACGATGTAAGCAATATTTTAACATTTGTAGGTATTAATAGGGAACGACTAAGAATAAATAAGCCATATGTTATTTCGAATCCACCTGCAGTTAGTATTCTTAAATAGTTCGAGGTATCGGACTTTGTTATGAGACCAACTAATTTACTAAGGCCAGTAAAAATGCCAGCCGTTTCAAGAGTCTGTACAAGAACAGCAAAAAAGATGATTGTACCGCATATTTGTAAGAGAACATTTATCGAATCCATTATACTATCTGTTAACATATGACTTGAAAAAGTTACTTTATTTTTCTGTTCTGTTGTTCGCAATTTTTCTGGTTGCAATTTATCTGCAAAAATGAAGCGTTGGGTTATGCCTACTGTGAAACTGCCTAGTATATGACATATAAGCAGAATGGTCCCAAGTTCGGGACTGTTAAAGTAGCCAGTTCCAATAGCCCCTACAATAAACAGCGGGCCTGAGTTATTACAAAAGGAAAGAAGTCTTTCTGCTTGGGGTTTTGTTAACAAGCGTTTGTTATATAGATCCGCAGTGTATTTTGCACCTGCAGGATAGCCACTGAACCAGCCTGCGATTATTGGAAAAGCTGCAGTACCTGGGAGATTAAACAAAGGTTTAATAATGGGTTCAAATATACGACTTATGATATGGATCGCTCCTGTGTTGAAAATTAATCTTGATAGAATGAAAAATGGAAGCAATGATGGAATTATTACTTTTAGACATAGGTCAATCGCTTTCTGTCCTGTAGATAACACATTATCAGTATCTATGATCAATAAAATAAAAAAACCAATCAATAAAGCTACCATTAAATAATCTCGAAGACTTATTTCTTTTCTCAATGGTACCCTCCGATTATATAATGCTTCTTAATAATATTACTATATGGTCAAGCATAAAATATAATGACTTTATAGAAAACTTTTTGGGTTTTTAACCGTAATATAATTGAAGGATAAAAGGTTTTCATTTTAACTTGGCAGTCTTGACGAATTAGTCTTAAATCTGTGGTTTGCAGCTTTGGTGGTATATGGTATAATAGGTAATGCTTTAGATGTAACTTACATGAATTTATTTAATTATAATGGAGAGGTGAAAAAATGATTGATAAAAAAGATAAAGATTTAGAACAGGCACAGTGCGCAGAACAACCAATTTCAACCGAAAATGAAGGATTAGGGGAAATTCGAATCTCAAGTGATGTAGTTACTATTATTGCTAGTAATGCTGCTACTCAGGTTAAAGGAGTTGCAAGCCTCACTGGTGGGATTGGCGGAAACTTATCCCAGGTACTAGGAAGAAAAAGTCCTTTTAAGGGTTTAAAAGTTGAAGTGACAGATAATCGTGAGGTAAATATTGATCTTCATATTATTGTTGAGTATGGGGTTCGCATACCCGACGTAGCATGGAGACTACAAGAAGCTATAAAACAAAGTGTAGAAACAATGACTGGACTTAACGTCAACGAAATTAATATACATGTCCAAGGTGTAAGTTTTGAAAAAGAGTCTAAAAAGGAAGAAAAGGCAAGTGAAGAGACAGCTCTGGAAGAATCAACAGAAGAAGAGCCTAATACAGTAGAAAACGAAAAGGATGAAAAATAACTTATATGTTTGGATATATCACACCAGACAAACCGGACTTGAGAATATGTGAGTTCGAGGTTTTCCGAGGGTATTACTGTAGTGTTTGCAAGAGTATTGGAAAACAAGCCGGGCATAGGGGGAGAATTATCCTAACTTATGATTGCGCATTTTTGGCGTTACTTCTTGATTCACTAAGTCAAACCCCTACTGCAGGCGAAAAGAAAAGATGTATGATACATCCTATAAACAAAAGGTATATAGTGGATAGTAATTCTGCTATTGAATATTCATCAGACATAAATATCCTCCTTGCGTATTATAATCTGAAAGATAAGTGGCAGGATGAAAAAAAAATTTTTGGTCCTGCAGGCATGTTAGTTTTAAGAAGAGGTTATAAGCGGGTTAAGAAGAGATATCCTGATCTTGTTAAAAATATTGAAGAACAGTTAAATACTCTTTTTGAACTGGAGCAGCAAAATTGTGAGAGTATTGATGAAGCTAGCGAACCTTTTGCCAATATATTGAAAATAATATTCAAATTTGCAATGAATTATGATAGTGCGGGTGAGACTCTGGGCTGGATAGGTTATAATCTTGGAAAATGGATTTATTTGCTGGATGCTTATGATGATATTGAAGATAATATTAAAAGTGGCTCATATAACCCAATAACCGCACAATATAAATACAATGAAAAAGAAGGATTACAATCTTTTAGGAAAAGGACAAGGGAAAAAGTGGAGTTTGTTCTTATTTATTGTTTAAGTGAGGCAGAAAAGGCATTTTCCCTGTTGGATATTCAAAAAAATAAGAGTATTTTAGAAAATATTATTTACCGTGGGTTATTGACTAGAACTCGCGCTGTATTGCAGATAGGAGCAAGTAGTAATGAAAAATCCGTATGAAGTTTTGGGAATAAAAGAGGGCGCAAGCATAGATGAAATAAAAAAAGCGTATAGGGAACTTGTGAAGAAATACCATCCCGATAGGTATATGGATAATCCTCTTTCGGGTCTGGCAGAAGAGAAGCTCCGCGAAATAAATGAAGCGTATGATTATTTAATGAAAAATGCGAACAATAATAATCAACGTAACCAGCAGTACCAACGCCAGCAGCAGTATCAACGTCAACAGCAACAGCAAAGAAATACAGGTTATTATGGCAGTGGTTTTGCAAATGATAGTCAATTTGTAAATCAGGTAAAGATGATGATTCAAAATGGCAATTTAGCGCAAGCACAGCGAATGGTGGACTCTATGCCAAACCGCGATGCTACATGGAACTATCTTCAAGGATTACTTTTTTTAAGACGCGGTTGGTATGACAGAGCAAATGCTCATTTACAAAGGGCTGTACAGATGGAACCTAGTAACATCGAGTATCGTGATGCTTTGAGCCGTATAAACAATCAGTATACTGGTTACCGTCAGAATCAACATTACTACAGAGGTGGTTATAATACAAGCCCTGACATGTGCAACCTTTGTACAACTCTTTGGTGTGCAGATACAATGTGTGAATGTTGTGGTGGAGATTTGATAGCTTGCTGTTAGTTTCGAATTTGTATTATCGAGTTTGATTTTTATTTAACAAACTGTTAAGGATGACGGAATATATGGATAGATCTAGATCATTTAATGCAAAAAAAATAGCGCTTGCAGGAATATTGACAGCAATAGCTTCTGCAGCGTTATTATTGGAAAATATTGTACCTACAGGGAAATTGGGATTTTACGTATTTTCAGCTTTTTTGCTTTCAATAGTCATTATGGAGTGTGGACTAACATCTGGTTGGGTCAGCTATTTTGCCGTTTCAATAATTGCTTTTATTATTGTACCAGAGAAGACAGCTGTTTTACCCTACGTAATGTTCTTTGGTATATATTCTCTTGTTAAAAGTCATATTGAAAGACTTGACAAAATTATTCTTGAATGGATATTGAAATATGCTTTTTTTAATATTTCCCTATACTTTATGTGGAATATTGCAGTTAATGTATTGCAGTTAATCCCGGGTAGTCTATTCGAAGTTCTCCCTGTATTTATCATTGTTATAATAATTCAGATTCTTTTCTTCCTATTTGATTGGATTTTTACCCTTTGGACAAATTATTATATCGAGCAAATTCAGCCCAAGGTACGCAGATTAAATTTGTAATGATACAAAGTCAAATATTACATTTCATTATCATCTTGATGCTAAGTATTTATCTTTTCTTACAATTGGCTGACTTCTCTTGTATGAGAGGTTTTTTTATGTAAACTTATATATAGCTCAATTTTCTTTTGTGAATTTTTGTTATGAAAATCACTGACAATTTGCAATTGCGGTGAAATAGTGCCTTTGTTTTGGCCTTCTTACATAGGCGCTTATGCTAACAAAAAAAGGACTTTGAGAGTAAACCTTACATTGGAGGTCAAATTGGTGCTGAAAAAGGTTATTGCTTCATTTCTTGTTTTTATTTTATGTTTTGGAGTGCTTCAAGTTTCAGCCCAGGGAAAAAGTGAGTATTACTCATATGCTGCAGACCTTTGGATTGACAACCAGCTGATTGGAAATGAATTTTTCTATCACAACGGCAATATGTTGGTACCTTTACATGTGGTTGAATTGTTAGGTGCTACATACGAATTTGAGCCTGAGACATGGCGAATTAGAATACAATCAGAAAGTCAAAGCTTAACTATGCACATTGCTAATTACCAATGTGCAAACCAAGCTAAACTTGAGAAAATGCCCGCTAAACCTACATTTTATAATAATACGGTTATGATACCTATCAGATATGTGGCTGAAAGCTTAGGAATGTCGGTATCATGGGACGGGAAAACAGACTCGGTTTATGTTTCGACTACTGGAAATATTCCAGAGGAATTCATTGATTTGAGGCGGGATGATGTGGAAAATGGATTGCTAACAAACAAGATTATTATTGTGGATCCAGGTCATGGTGGAAGTGACCCCGGGGCAGTTGCTGGAAATATCAAAGAGAAGGATTTAAATCTTCAGGTAGCAAAGATATTAACAGATATGCTCAAGGAGGCTGGGGCCAATGTTTACATGACAAGGAAAGACGATAGGTATGTTGGACTTTATACGAGGGCTGCTATTGCCAATAACCTTAATGCAGACTTGTTTATTAGTATTCATCACAATGCATCCTCTAATTCCGCTGCTAAAGGAGTAATGACACTTTTTTATCCATCATCTAAGAAACAAAAGATGAATGGGCAGAAATTCGCCCAGATTGTACAAAAGAACATGGTTAATGACTTAAATGCACCTGATTGGGGTATTATTGCAAGGCCCAATCTTGTTGTAACAAGAGAGACCAGAATGCCAGCAGCTCTAGCAGAATTGGGTTTTATGTCCACTAAGAGTGAGCTTGAAAGGCTAGTTACATATGAATTTCAGGAGCAGGCAGCGAAATCACTATATAAAAGTATAATTGAAGCACTTAAAGAATAGACGGGGAAACCCGTCTTTTTTTTGCTTAGCTTGTTTTATTTAGTTTAGCGCAACGTATATACAATGGGTTGAAGCTACTGTTCTGTGTGATATAATTATTGTACTTAGCAAATGTACAGCGAAAATTACATAGCTAAACATTATTAAGTCTAGATGGCAAAAGCATTTACTGTAAGAGACAAACAAAGTTTAGCAAATATATACTATGACTAGTACATCATACAGATAATTCGGGAAGGGTTATGAGATGAACGATAGAGCTATAAAAGTATTAGAATACGAAAAAATAATCAAAAAACTAAAAGATCGCGCCTCAAGTATGTTAGGGAAGGGTTTGGCAGGACAACTAAAACCATTTACTAACTACGAAGAGGTAATACAAGCTCAGAGTGAAACCACAGATGCTGTAACCTGTATATTAAGAAAAGGTTCGCCACCATTGGGTGGAATTCACGAGATTAGATCATTTATTCGTCGCGCGCAAACAGGAGGTATGCTAAATCCTGGCGAATTATTAATGATAGCAGATGTACTTCGTGCATCAAGGAAACTAAAGGGATATATTTCTCAAGATAAGGTAGAGTTAAATGACACAAATCATATATATATTCTATGCAGTAATTTAGGTACGAATAAAGCGCTTGAAGATCGACTGAATCAATCAATAGAATCTGAGGATAGGTTGTCTGATTACGCAAGTTCAGCTCTTGCGTCGATACGAAGAAATATCCGTCGCACGCAGGATTCGATAAAAGATAAGCTAAACAGTATTATCCGTTCATCTCAAAATAAAAAATATATGCAAGATGCCGTTGTTACATTAAGAGGTGACCGTTATGTTATTCCGGTGAAACAGGAGTATCGCAGTCAGTTCCCAGGACTTGTCCACGATATGTCCTCAAGTGGAGCAACATTATTTGTTGAACCCATGGCAGTGGTTGAAGCAAATAATGAGATTCGCCAATTACAAAACAAAGAAGAACAGGAAGTAGAACGCATTCTGTTAGAACTAACGGGTGAAGTAGCGAATATTGGCGATATGCTATTGGAAAATGTTCAATTGCTAGGACATATAGATTTTGCTTTCGCAAAGGCACGATTAAGCCTTGATATGGACGCTGTTGAGCCTGTTATAAATAAAGAACGCCGCATTGTTATAAAAAAAGGAAGACATCCACTTATTGATCCGAAAGAAGTAGTGGCCGTTGACATTAGCCTTGGAGAAGATTTTTCAACAATGGTAATTACAGGTCCGAATACTGGTGGTAAAACAGTAACATTAAAAACCACAGGACTATTCGTACTTATGGCTCAGGCAGGACTTCATATACCAGCAGCTGAGCGTAGTGAAATGTGTGTTTTTCACAAAGTTTTCGCAGATATTGGTGATGAGCAAAGCATTGAGCAAAGCCTTAGTACTTTTTCCTCACATATGAAGAATATTGTTAGCATCTTAAAAGAAGTAGATGATAATTCACTTGTTTTATTTGATGAACTTGGGGCGGGGACTGATCCTACAGAAGGAGCAGCTCTTGCAACTGCAATACTGGAACGACTCACAAATCAGGGAATTAGAACAATGGCAACTACTCATTACAGTGAGTTGAAGCTTTATGCCATGACAACGCCCGGTGTTCAGAATGCGTGCTGTGAATTTGATGTTGAGACATTACGTCCAACATATAGACTTCTTGTGGGGATACCCGGGAAGAGTAATGCCTTTGCTATATCAAAAAGGCTTGGTCTTGATGAAGGTATTATTGAAGAAGCGAAAAACTTGTTGACAGGTGAGGATATTCAATTTGAGGAAGTGTTGTCCGATATAGAAAAAAAGCGTATAGAAACCGAAAGAGAGCTTGAACATGCTTCAAGAGCAAAACAGGAGATTGAAAGAATTAAAGAAGCATCTCGGATGCAAAAGAATAGATTAGAAAATGAGAAGAACAAAATCCTTGACCAGGCCAGAAAAGAGGCAAGAAATATCCTTTTAGATGCCAGACGGGAAGCTGATGAAATCATGGAAAGGCTCAGGGAACTTGAAAAAGCTCAACAACAAAGTATTCTTGATACAGAGATAATGCAGCTTAAGCATGACATGCGTCAAAAGATTAATAAACTAGATGAGCGTATGGCTGAATCGGTACTTCCTCGTAAAGGATATGCAAAGCCTCCTGAGAATCTAAAAGCCGGTGATTCGGTAATGATCATTAATTTGAACCGAAAGGGTACGATTTTAGAAGCTCCGGATAAGGATGGAAATGTTCTTATTCAGGTTGGAATAATGAAAGTAAACATGCATATTACGCAGTTAAGGCTTATTGATGAGCAAAAGGAGTTAGTGGACAATATTCAAATTACTAGGGTCTCAGGCGCGAAATCTAGTAATGTTGGACTAGAATTAGATATACGTGGATGTAGTATAGAAGAAGCGAGGGAAAGGGTTAATAAGTATATCGATGATGCTACAATCGCGGGATTACACGAGGTAACAATTATTCATGGTAAAGGTACAGGAGTTTTAAGAAGAGGTGTTCACGAAATCCTAAAAAGCAATTCCCATGTAAAATCATTTAGACTAGGTAAATATGGCGAGGGAGAAACAGGTGTCACTGTAGTCTCTATCTAACACAGGTAACACAGAGTAACACAGAGGGACGGTTCTTTTGTGTTATTTAGCACAGGGGGACGGTTCTTTTGTGTTCTGAAACAGAAAACAACACAAAAGAACCGTCCCCCTGTGTTGTGTTTATTTTTTCTATTTACATACACATTTATTAATGTATAATATAATATTAAGGTTAGTTTAGTTCGTTACAAAACAGAATAATAATTGTATAATGTGTAATATGGTTTTATGGGTGTAATCAATTAAACTTAACTAAGCTCAATCTAGCTAAATATGTTGTTCATTAGCATATTTCGAATTTCAAGAAAGAGCTAAGTTAAATGAAAAGTAGAGTAGAATGGAATAGTACGGAAGACTCTTTCAATCTCGATTCTTCTACCTATTAGCATACTGAAATTAAACTAAAGAATAATGATGGCATCGTATTATACTCAAAATTTGGCATATAACATGTTGTTGGGTTTATTATTTATACAAGTATTAGTGAGGAGAGAATAGAATATGAAAAAATTAATGCTTGGAAATGAAGCAATTGCTCGGGGTGCTTATGAAGCAGGCGTAAGCGTTGCTACAGCTTATCCAGGCACACCAAGTACCGAGATTACCGAAGCTATTGCAAAGTACGATGAAGTATACTCAGAATGGTCTCCTAATGAAAAGGTTGCTTTGGAAGTAGCAATAGGAGCATCCGTTGCAGGTGGTCGTGCTATATGTTCAATGAAGCATGTAGGTCTTAATGTAGCAACAGATCCATTATTTACAGTTTCATACACAGGGGTCAATGGAGGTCTCGTAATATGTGTTGCAGATGATCCTGGAATGCACAGTTCACAGAACGAACAAGATAGCAGAAATTATGCAAAAGCTGCTAAAATTCCAATGCTAGAACCTTCAGATAGTCAGGAATGCAAAGATTTCATTATAAGAGCGTTTGAACTTAGTGAAAAGTTTGATACACCTTTTATTATTAGATTAACTACACGAATCTCCCATTCGCAAAGTTTTGTAGAATTAGGAGAACGTTTTGAAGTACCGACAAAACCATATAATAAAGATTTTAATAAATATGTTATGATGCCCGGAATGGCGAAAAAGCGACGTGTAATCGTAGAAGAACGTATGAATAAATTGAATTTGTTCGCTAACGAAACTGACCTAAACCAAATTATTTGGGGTTCCAATAAAGATATAGGTATTATTACAAGTGGTATAGCTTTTCAGTATTCTAAGGAAGCCTTTGGTGATGTATCATATCTAAAACTCGGGATGGTTTATCCATTGCCCGAAAAGCTTATCTTAGAGTTTGCATCAAAAGTAAAAACGCTATATGTTATTGAGGAATTGGATCCATTCATAGAAGAATTTTTGAAGCAAAATGGAATTCAGTGTATAGGAAAAGAGAAGCTTCCCGTTATGGGAGAGTACTGTGCAAGTTTATTGCGCGAACAATTACTTGGCATAAAAGAAGATAATATTACGAGTGTTGAGGAGAATGTTCCTGGACGACCACCAGTGCTTTGCCCGGGATGTCCTCATCGAGGTGTGTTTTATACATTGAAGAAAAATAAGCTGACTGTAACAGGTGACATAGGTTGTTACACTTTAGGTGCGCTGCCACCACTTGAATCAATGGATACATGTGTATGTATGGGTGCAAGTATTGGTATGGCACATGGTATGGAGAAAGTAAGGGGAAACGAACAAAAAAGAGTTGCAGTTATTGGAGATTCCACGTTTATTCACTCTGGCATAACTGGACTTATTGATGTAGTTTACAATAAGGGTACATCAACAGTTATTATCTTAGACAACTCAATAACTGGCATGACGGGCCACCAACACAACCCAGCAACAGGTTACACGATAAAGGGTGAAAAAACACGGCAGGTTGATTTGGTACAACTATGTAAAGCCATAGGAGTTGACAGAGTAACAGTATGTGATCCGTTTGAACTGGATGAGTTTGAAAAGATTATAAAAGAAGAAACGGCTATTAATGAACCATCGGTTATTATAGCTCAACGCCCATGTGCTCTGTTAAAAACAGTAAACTACAAGGGCAAAGTAAGAGTGAATGACAAATGTAAATATTGCAAGGTTTGTATGAGACTTGGATGCCCTGCTATTGTAGATACTGGCGATAGTATTGTAATAAATGAGGCATTATGCGTTGGTTGTGATTTGTGTATGGAAGTATGTAAATTCGGCGCTTTTGAAAAGGTGGGTGACACAAATGAGTAATATATCAATTATGATAGCTGGAGTAGGCGGACAGGGCACACTTTTAACCAGCCGTGTGCTAGGAACAGCAGCAATAAAGGCTGGATACGATGTAAAAATGTCAGAAGTTCATGGCATGGCCCAACGAGGCGGAAGTGTCATTACCTATGTAAAATTAGGTGATAAAGTGGATTCACCTGTAATAGAAAAGGGTGAAGCAGATATCCTGCTTTGCTTCGAGAAACTTGAAGCTCTAAGATACATCGATTATGCCCGAAAGGATGGCATAATCATTGTTAATGACCAAAGAATTGATCCTATGCCAGTTATTATTGGTAAGCAGAACTATCCAGATGATATTACATCAAAAATATCATCAAACAATTCAAATGTTTATATAATTGATGCGCTTGAAGTTGCAGCTAATCTAGGGAACATAAGAGTTCTTAACATAGTTATGGTTGGTTTTTTAGCAAAAAGTACTGGTATCAAAAAGGAATTATGGTATGAGGCCATTCGTGAAACTGTGAAGGAGAAGTTTATTGACATAAATATTAAAGCCTTCGATGAAGGATATAGAATGGCTGAAAACTACAGCAGATAGAGTAGTTGGATTAGAAAAATGTAACAGGGTCGAGGATATTATCAGTAAGGATTGGGGGAAAAAAGATGAGTATTTGGAATGCCAAATATGAATGCATGGAAAGAGAACAGCTTTTGGAGCTGCAAAGCCATAGACTTTGCGATACAGTCCAGAGAGTATATTCAAATGTTCCGCACTATAGGAGAAAAATGAAAGCTAAAGGTGTGGAGCCTGGAGATATTAAATCTGTACAGGACCTCCATAAGCTTCCATTTACCTACAAACAAGATCTAAGGGATACATATCCTTATGATTTTTTCGCTGCGCCTATGGATGATGTAGTAAGAATTCACGCATCCACGGGGACGACGGGAAAAAGGACGGTAGTTGGTTATACAGCTAAGGATATAGATAACTGGGCTGAACTAATCGCAAGATGCCTTGTGTCAGCTGGTGCAAACAAATCATCATTTGTTCATGTTGCATACGGATACGGACTGTTTACCGGAGGTCTTGGAGTTCATTATGGTGCCGAAAAAATTGGTGCTACTGTAATACCTGTTTCTGGTGGTAATACAAAGCGACAAATTGAAATCATGCAAGATTTTGGTTCCACAATTTTAACTTGCACCCCTTCTTATGCATTATATCTTGCTGAAACAATGAGAGAGATGGGAATAGATCCCAAAAGAGATTTGAAACTAAAAGCTGGGATATTCGGAGCAGAACCATGGACAGATGCAATGCGTAAAGAAATAGAAAGTCAAATGGGGGTATTAGCACTTGACATATATGGTCTTTCAGAAGTGATGGGCCCGGGTGTGTCTATGGAATGTGAGTATCAGGATGGCATGCATATCCAAGAGGATCATTTCATTGTTGAGGTTATAGATCCAGTAACTGAAGAAATCCTTCCAATAGGTTCTGAAGGTGAGCTTGTTTTTACATGTATTACAAAGGAAGCTCTTCCGCTTATAAGGTATCGCACAAGGGATATTGCAAAAATAAACTATGAAAAATGCCAATGCGGTAGAACTCAAGCACGCATGAGTAAAGTGACAGGAAGAAGCGATGACATGTTAATTATTCGCGGAGTTAATGTATTTCCTTCGCAGATTGAAACTGTACTTTTGGATGTAGGCCTTTCAGCGCCATATTACCAATTAGTCGTGGGTAGAGTTGGAACACTTGACAATCTTGAGGTTCAAGTGGAAATGTCACCAGAAATGTTCTCTGACAAAATTAAGAATATTGAAGCCTCTGAGAAAAAAATAAGAGAAAATATTGAGAGCGCTTTGGGGCTTACTTGTAAGGTTAGATTAGTCGAGCCTAAGAGTATAGAACGAACTGAAGGCAAGGCGAAAAGAGTTATAGATAAAAGAACGATGGGGTAAATGGTAGCCACTTGCCCTGATTTTAGATTTTATATCGCATTTAGAAATTTAGAAATAAATATCCCTGAAACTTTAATTATAGATGTTTTAGGGATATTGTTATATCTATAACTTTATATTTGAATCCGGAACAATATAATTGTTTAAATTAGACTCGTATGTTTGTAAGACCTTTATAAATGTATTTATTGAAATGACATTTGAAAAGTATAAATTAGACTCCCTGATTTCCGAGACTAAATTAGACCAAAATTGAAATAGGGGTCTAATTTACTTTAATAATTGAGTGTTAAGAATTAATACATATTTTCTTAAAATTTCGCTTGACCAAATTACATTTCGACAGTATAATATTACTTGCGCTATAAAAAACGTTCCTCAATAGCTCAGTCGGTAGAGCATGCGGCTGTTAACCGCAGGGTCGTTGGTTCGAGTCCAACTTGAGGAGCCATACGAGGGCCTTTAGCTCAGTTGGTTAGAGCAACCGGCTCATAACCGGTCGGTCCGGGGTTCGAGTCCCTGAAGGCCCACCAAAAGCGAGTCAGAAGAACATCAATCGTTCAACTGACTCGTTTTCATATAAACATCGTTAGCTCATACTATCTCAGGTTATTTCAATATAAATTGGTGTTGAATTATAACAAAAACGTAAACAATAGATATGGAATAATTAACAGATACCCATCTTTGAAAGTATACTTGAATTAGCGTTAATCAGTAAGTGCAATATTTTGTACTAATTATTATGCGCAATAGTGAACTATAAATTATAGATACAGGGGAGAAATATGATTAACATTAGAGGCAGGTTACTCACAATAGCATCAATGGTTGGAAGATGTAAAAAACCTGCGGATGTTGGTACGGATCATGCTTATATTCCCATATACCTTGTACAATCAGGTAAATGCGACTATGCAATCGCAACAGATATCAAAAAAGGGCCTTTAAAAAAAGCAGCAAAAAACATTGAAAAATATAAGTTGTCTGATAGAATTGAGTTGCGTTTGGGAAATGGAATAGAACCCATACAAAAAGGCGAATGTGATGCATTTATTATTTCGGGCATAGGTGGTGTGGTTATAACTGAAATAATCAAAACATCAGTTGATGTTTTGAAAGAGGCTAATACTATTATTTTGCAACCCACATATTATGATGAAGTATTGAGAGAGTATCTATTGAATAGTGGTTTTTGCATTGAAACAGAATCCCTTGTAAGGGATGAGGGAAGATTATATTCGGTTATTAAGGCGAAATATGATGGTGTAGTGCGTAGTGATGATGACTTATATTATTATATTGGTAGAGCTCTGTTTGAAGAAAAAGATCCTTTGTTAAATGACTTTCTGAAAAGGCGAATCGACATACAAACAAGAATTGTTCACGGAATAGAAAAGTCAATACAGCGTGATGAAAAAGCATACTTAAAAGAATGCAATCTATTGCGGAAGATGAAAGACTCTTATACACAGTTTCTCTAAAGCTCGCTAACAGGTCATAATCCTCAGAGACAGTAATAAGTTAGTTACGACAAAAATGACTTGCCAAACAAGATGAGCAAGCACCCATTAAATCTGATATAATAGTTATGCCAATAAACAAAATTAAGAATATATGCCCAAATGAGTACAATGATTTTTGTATAGACTCAGCAGTTGAAGAAGTTTACCAGGAATTATACCTGAAATGAATACAATGCTTTTTGTAAAGGTATGCAGTTTACTATGAGGATGTGATGATTTTGAAATGCAAAGACATTATAAGTCTTATTGAACAGGAAGCTCCTTTGTTCTTGCAGGAAAGTTACGACAATTCCGGACTTCAATGGGGGAATCCTGAAAATGAGGTTGAAAAAGTACTGGTTTGTCTTGATTTTACCCAAGAAGCGCTAAAAGCTGCTATTGATAATGGGGTTCAACTGGTTATATCTCACCATCCAATATTGTTTGAACCACTAAAATCAATCAATACAGGTATTGGTAAGGGTGCTATGCTATTTGACTGCATCCAAAACAATATTACAGTTTATGCTTCTCATACAAACTTTGATGTAGCTGATAATGGGCTGAACCAATATCTTGCAGATGCTTTTGAGTTGCAAAATATTATTGGTCTAAAAAATTATTATAACCATTACAACAGACAACTTGTAAAACATGAATACAGTTTGGGTAGAGTGGGAAACCTAAAAGAAAAACTAAAAGTCGATGAGTTTATATCATTAATTAAGCAAAGGCTTGATATCCCGAATGTACGTGTAATAGGAAAAAGAAATAATGATGAAATTCAGAATGTGGCTGTTTTTTGCGGCAGCTTTGACGGAGATATAGAAGTACTTAAAGAAAAAAAGGTAGACGCGCTGATTACAGGTGATCTAAAGTATCACATTGCACTAGCACTTGAAGAAATAGACATTTTAACTGTGGATGCAGGGCATTACCATACCGAAAAACCGTTCATAAAGGTAATTTCTGATATGTTGAAAAGTAACTTCAAAGATGTTATAATCATTGAGCATTACGGAAATGATATATTTAGCTTTAGGTAAAGCAAAGACTATATATATTGAGTAAGCCAGATGGTCGCGTGTGCAGCGCCGAAAGGTCGTACACGAGGAAAGTCCGGGCTCCATAGGGCAAGGTGCCGGGTAACTCCCGGTCAAGGTGACTTGAAGGAAAGTGCAACAGAAATAAACCGCCTTTCGGAGATTCCGTAAGGTAAGGGTGGAAAGGTGAGGTAAAAGCTCACCGATTTCCTGGCGACAGGAAATGCCATGTAAACCCCACCTGGAGCAACACCGTGAAAGAGGACATATTGGTTGCCCGTCAGTCCTCAAGGGGTGGCTTGAGTTATGTAGAAATACATGACCTAGATAGATGATCATCCAATACAGAACCCGGCTTATAGACTTACTCATTAACTTTTAGCTCTGAGAAATCAGGGCTATTATTATGTTTGAAAACGCAATATACGGTATATTGGCTTGCAATCACTGTGTCCTAAAGACATGATGAGGCTTATTTATGTTTTTATTGAACTAACCACTTTAGCTTATTCACAAACTATATAATCATCCGCAAATAGTGGGTGCTTTTGATGGTGACGTTCTATTTTGCATTTGTATAATTATTACTGTAAAATAGAATGGATATTAAATGCACCACATAGAATTAAAAAAAGTTAGCAAATAAGCAGAATATCGATGAAATTCAGTAATATACTCAACACATAGAGTAAAGGGACGTGGTAATAAAATGGATAGTAACACCTTAAAGGATATAAAAAACGAGATTGCAATTCTACCCCTTCTTTGTGAAAGGGCTGATAAGCAGCGTATTCGTATTCGGGATTCAGAACGTGAAGTAAATTCTTTGCTTGAGAAGTACAAAGAAGAATGTCTTGATGTTGAGCAGCTCAAGGAAAGTTCCTTTTCAACTTTTTTGCTGAAGGTTATTGGGAAATATGAGCGTAGGCTTGAAAAAGAAGAACAGGAAATTATAACTGCTAAACTAGAGTATGACAAGGCTTGTCAAGAGGTGCAGGAGCTAAAAGTAGAACTGCATGAGATGGAGACGAGAATTATCGCACTAAAAGACAAAGAGAGAGCTTATGAGAATGAGATTAAACGGCGTGAGCAAATGTTACTTGATAAGATGAACCCCGAGCTTTCTGGGAAATATTTAGAGCTTGAGCACGAGCATGATTTCTTACAAAAGCAGCTTATTGAAACCGATGAAGCCATACGTGCTGCAAATAGGGCCAAAAACATAGCCAAGAATGCGTTGAGTCATCTTGGCAGTGCAGAAAACTGGGCAACTTACGATGCATGGACCAAGGGTGGAATTATTAGTCATATGGCAAAATACGATCATATAGATCAAGCTGAAGCTGATTTCAATCGCTTATCTTCGCAGCTAAAAGTTTTAAAGAAAGAGCTTTCGGATATAAACATAAATGACGCACCTGGACTAACAAATATAGATTCCACGACTCGTGCAATTGATTATTGGTTTGATAATATTTTCACTGATTTAAACGTTCGAGATAAAATAAGGGGAAATATAGATCAAATAAGGAGTGTTTATGGAAATATTGACAGAATAATTACAAAGCTTGAAAATAGGAAGAGAGAAGTAAACTCAAGAATTTCAAAGATTGATTATGAGAAAAATGAGCTTATTCTATCATTATAATGCACCTAAAAGTCACGGATAAATGTACTACATGGGAAAAGGAGAATAGCAGTGGAGTTTCGAGGGGCAGTTTTTAGCGACATTAATAAGATTATGATAATCATAAAACAGGCTCAGGAATATCTAAAGCAGGAAGGAATAGATCAGTGGCAGAACAATTATCCAAATCCTGAAATAATTAAAAATGACATAGAGAATAAAATTGGTTATGTTCTAGTTTATAATGAAAATATAATTGGCTCTGTAGCAGTTTCTTTTGATGGTGAGAAAACCTACGATTATATTGAGGGTAATTGGTTGTCCAACAATGATTATGCGGTTGTACATAGAATTGCAATTAGTTCGGAATATAAAGGACAAGGTTTTGCATCTATCATGCTAAAAAACATCGAAAGTATGTGTCTGGAAAAGGGTATACACAGCATAAGAGTTGATACCCATGAAGAGAACCTGTCAATGCAAAGATTTATTAAAAAAAGTGGTTTCCAGTACTGTGGCATTATATATTTACAAGATGGTAGTAAGAGACTGGCGTATGAGAAGTTAATATGAAATAAAAAGAGAAAACAAATTGGCAAATCCATTGACACTAAGTAGGCATTAATAGGGGAGATATAAAATGAAAGTAATAGTATTGACAGGTGGGGGTACATCAGGTCATGTGACTCCAAATATAGCACTGTTACCAATGCTTAAGGATAAAGGATACACAATATATTATATTGGGTCAAAAAACGGAATAGAAAAACAACTAATTGAAAAAGAAGGCATTCCATATTATGTAATATCTGCAGGAAAACTCAGAAGATACCTTGATGTGAAAAATGTCACTGATATGTTTAGAATTGTTGCAGGTTTTGGGCAAGCTCTTTCAGTACTAAGGAAAATAAAACCTTCTGTTGTTTTCAGTAAGGGTGGTTTCGTATCGTGCCCTGTGGTCTGGGCAGCTTGGGTACTTAGGATTCCCGTTGTTATTCATGAATCGGATATTACACCTGGGCTTACCAATAAATTGTCAATACCTTTTGCTAAAAGGATCTGCTACTCTTTCCCTGAGACAAAGGAGCACCTGACTTCTAATAATTCATACTTAACTGGACTTCCTGTAAGGCAAGGAATTGTTTTGGGGGATCGTATGAAAGGCTACAAGCTTTGTGGCTTTACTAGCATCAGGCCTGTTCTTATGGTTATTGGGGGCAGCCAGGGTTCAGAGAATATAAACAACGCTGTTCGTTCAGCGTTAAATGAACTACTGCAGACTTATCAGATAGTACATATATGTGGTAAAGGTAATATAGTTCCCGAGCTTAACAAAACTAAGGGATATAAGCAGTTTGAATACGTAAATGAAGAATTGGCTGACATTTTTGCTTGTGCGGATTTATTGATATCAAGAGCAGGGGCAACAGTGTTATTTGAAATTCTTGCCCTTAATAAGCCAGCCCTCCTTATACCTTTATCAAAAGCTGCAAGCAGGGGAGATCAGATTTTAAATGCAAATTCCTTCAAGAAAAGTGGCTATAGTGATGTGTTACTTGAAGAAAATCTAAGTAAAAACTCCCTAATAGACTCGGTAAACAATACATACAAAAACAGGCATACATACACAAAGGCAATGCAGGGTAACAAGATGCAAAATGCAATAGAAATGATTGTTGATATTATTGAAGAAGTATCAAAAACCCAATGAGCTCTTTTTCGAAGTACTTATTAACCTTTCTAACACGCAAGTATAGGGAATAATAGTTCAAGAGGTTTCGTTTATGCACTTATCCTTGCTTATACTCAAGCATAGGGAAAAACAACTCTATGAGTCTTGCATGAATTACTTACCAGAAGGCGACAAGCGTAGATTATTTAGTATCGCTTATTAACTACATTTCTTTTCAGAATACTACATTCAAATTCACATAATATAGGTTCTTTTAGCACGGCCTGAAAATCACATATATGATTCATAAGAGGTTATATAAACATTTAAAGGCATAACCAATAAGAAATGTTATAGGGTGCGAAGGAATGAAGTTTAAGTTCTTTGATATTGAAATAACTATTAAAAAAGAATATTTAGTGATTTGCTTTTTGATACTTATCATGATACTTGTATTATGGGGTTGGTATTTAAGAGATAATCGGGTTGAGGTTTTTAGAGCTGATGAGAAGAGTTATGAGCCAAAGCAAACGGGTGATAAAACAAATAACGAAACTTCAAAGCAAACAGATGTAATTTCATCAGACGCTTCACAAGATATTTCAAGTGAAGCACTTATAAAAGGAACAACAAATATGCCAATAAATATAAATACAGCTGATAAAGAGATGCTAATACAGCTCCATGGTATCGGAGAAGTGAAAGCCAATGCTATAATAGAGTTTAGAGAGCAAAAAGGGGCATTTAAAAGTATAGAAGAAATTAAGAATGTAAAAGGGATTGGAGATGCAACATTTTTGAAACTAAAAGATAAGATAGTTGTTGGAACAGAAGGTAGAAAGCCTTTAAAAACTGATTTATTGCAGTGAACTTTTACCACATATTTTTTCTTAAGCGAACAAAATATAGCTGTAGTAAAATCCGATACCACGAGGGAATACGTGTGTATTTATGTAAGAAAATTTTTCTATAAAAGAAAAATTTTCTGTTAGGTATTATCCGGTGAACTTTATAAGAATGCCTGTTCTATCTGCTCACAAACTTCTTCAGGTGTCATACCTGTTGCATCTATGACAGGGGCATCTGTGGCTGTGTCCTCCATACCCAAGAAGTTATTATTCATTCCAGTTAATACAATGGCATCGTAGTCTTCATTTTGCGCTCTAGAAAAGGCATCAAAGTCCACAGTTTCCACTTCATAACCTTGTTCCTCAAGATATTCTTGAAAAGGTGTTAAGCCTCGCTGTACTGCTATTTTTTGCATAATAACCCTCCTCGTAATGATCTAATATAATCAAATAAGTTATTAATTTATCTTCAACCACCAGTATAACGGTGGTTTCAAATACTTTCATCACATATTATGCCCATTCAAACGATATACAAACACAACAGATTCAAAAATAAAAGCAGAAGGTTACGGCTTCGTTAGAATTCAGAGGCACTCTAAATAAGAGTGAATACTGCGAAAATGCTGTTAAGAGACATGATGACAGAATTAAATTATACTTATGGATCCTTCTTATACTTAATACATATGTAACAAAATTGGAAGAATTTCTTTGATATAATATAGTTAGGAAAAATTTACGCGAAGTTTCAAAGATTTACTTTGTGACCTACGAGTCCTTTGTCAAATAAATTCTTTATTGGAGGAGAGGGTATGCAAAAGTCAACCAAAAACAGTTTGCTGGTAGTTGGTGGGAGTTTTGTACTTTTGTTTGCATTAATTCTAAAAGGACTACCCATAATTAATGGCATTTTGATTACTTTTAAAAATTATAGTTTACCAATGGGAGTTGTGGATAGTCCATATGTAGGCTTTTCCAATATTAAAAAGGTACTGACCTCTTTTCATTTTCCTAATATATTATTTAATACAGTTAGGTTAAATGTTATCTATTTAGTACTTGTTTTAGCAGTTGGCATTTTATTAGCTATTTCTTTATTACGTGTGAGCAAACTACTGCAAAATGTTTTTCTCACATTGATATTAATACCATTATTTATACCCGCTAATGTTTTTGTGCATATATCTTTTGTTTGGTTTAAAGGTACATTAGCACTAACAAGAGAACAATTATTTCCATACATATATGCACTTTTATTAACAATTAAAAATGTTGGACTTCCTACCTTGTTTATTTTGAAGACATTACAGATGAAAAAAAGGATTATTGAGAATAACGGCTTTAGAAAGATTATGCCAGCAGTTGCATTTATAATGGCTCAGTTAACGTTTATTTTAAGTACCGACATGGATATTATAAACAATATAATAAATCCTCTCGTTTACGCAACAGGAGATACATTAGATTATTCAATTTATAGATTGGGCTTTATGCAGATGAACAGCGGAGAAGCAATGAGTATTTGGCTTATTCAGCTTGTTTTACAGCTAATAATCGGATTCGTTTCATATTTGCTGCTTTCCGTTATCACAACACAATCTTCATCAAAAGCCATCAATGACAATACTACTTTACTAGATGAACAAAGGACTAATCCTGTAGGAGTCATTATTCCGCTTTTATATATACTATTTATTGCTTTCTTTGTGTTCAAGCCGCTTGTAGTAGATGGTCTTATAGGTCTTTTCAGTAACACAATGCTATTACAGGGAAGTCTTTTATCGTCTTTTGCTATGTACATATTAGTATATGGTTTGATTGCTCTTATAACTGTGCCGATTTCTGTTCCAATGGCAAAAAGCATCTTGGCGAATAGAGGTTTTGGAGTGGTTGCCAGTATAATATTGGTGTTTTTATTTATTGCAGATGGAATGGGAATCCACCAGTATTTATTCATAAGAGATATGGGCCTTATTAATACCATGCTATCTTTTGTACCTTACTATATTATTCCTATTACAAATAGTCTTGTGCTGGCTGTAATACTTTACTACCATAAATCCAGTACTGGAATTGCAGATGAAAGCTCACAGCAATTAACCAATGAGACTTTTACTTGGAAAGTAGCATTTACACTTGGAGTAATACAGTTTATCAAAATGTGGAACTCAGAACTGGTTCCGCTGGTTTTTATATCACAGCGTGAAAAAATGCCACCAATTTTGCTAAGCAGGATGCTGTCACAAGGAATGAATGCTGGAGGAGTTGATCTGGTAAGTTTAATGGGAATGGATTTACTTATTTCAATTATCCCCGTATCTTTGTTCTTAGTGTTCAAAAAATATATTAATGAATGGATTATACTTGCTTATATTAAGAATCGATATTGAAATATAATATTGGCTCGCTGATGCGTATAAATGTCTTCAGCTATTGAATAGTTTATACTATGAAGGCGGTGATTTTCACCGCCTTGTATAATTAAAGATCAATCTAAAATACTCATACTGTACTGATAACTTTATTTAAAATGCTCTAAGATATATGTCGCGGAGTATTTTAGCTTTTTGCTTTCTTTACAACTCTTTGGCGACCTCTTTAAGATTTTCAAATATAAAATCAGGTTTTACATCTGAGTTTTCTACATCTTCTAGTTTAGTTTCGCCTGACAGAACCAACAAGCTCGTTGCCCCGTGGTTATATGCCGTTGCAATATCGGTATATAGTCTGTCGCCTACAAACACGATATCATCAAGCTCTAAACCTGTTCGATCCAAAATACTATCAACGGTTTCTCTATTTGGTTTTCCAAGATATTTAGGATTTTTGTCTGTTGATGCAGTAATTAATGCACACATTGCTCCACAATCAGGAATAAATCCATCCTCGGTGGGACAATTGAAATCAGGATGGGTTGCTATAAAATCACTACCATTTCTAATGAGGGTACAGGCTATTGATAGCTTTTCGTAAGTGAGGCTTGTATCAAAGGAAATTACAACAGCGTCGGCATTTTCACTTCCGAGTTTTATTCCACTTTCACGAAAACTCTTTTCTACGATATCGGTAGCCACTAAATATATTGTTTTGTCTTGGTAATATTTCTTAAGATAGTTTATTGTAACATCACCAGAGGTCATTATTTGATCATCCCTAATTTTAAGCCCCATTGACTCAAGCTTTTTAACATAAAAATCCGATGTTTTTGATGAATTATTCGTAAAGAATAGATACTGTTTCCCGGTGGATTCCAGCTTTTCAATAAAATCCAATGACCCGTCAATTATTTTGTCACCTAGATAAAAGGTTCCGTCCATGTCTAATACGAATAGCTTACTCTTCTTGAGATTGTTTTCTTTTGCCACTAGTAAATCCTCCTAAGCATTTTAATATGATATTAACAGAAACTCCAGTTTGGTAAGTAAATCATTCAACAATATGTATTGTAGCAAATGACCAATTACCTCTTGTAATGAAACCTCTGTTGTTATAGCAATAAATAAAGAGTCACGCAAAAAGATGTAGAAAACTCTAAATCTAATTATGTGACTCCAATTCTCCAAGTTATATATATTTGTTAACCTTCATCATAAATTAGCTCAATAAAACTATAAATCCCAAAGTTCAACCCGACCTGTAGAAGCTGCTAGTGCTCCGGAATTTAATACTTCAATTACGTCTTCTTTGGTTGTAACCAGACCACCTGCGATAATAGGGATGGGTAATTGATGACTAATACGTTCAAGTATTTTAGGAATAATACCAGGTAAAATTTCAACCATATTTGGTTTTATTGAATTTGCTGTTCTAATCGATGTCTCATATGCCATACTATCAATCAAAAAAAACCTCTGGATTGTAAACATTCCTTTGTCGTTTGCATATCTTATGTTGCTATTTTTTGTGCTAATTATTCCGTCGGGCTTGATAACGTCGCAAATATAATCCACAGCACAGTTATCTCTACCTATGCCCTCGAGAAAATCCAAATGAATCATGGCACATTTTCCTGACTCTTTTACCCTATCAACCATGGATTTAATATTAAAAATATTTGCATGTAGTAAGAAGATAGTTGATACAGGGGAGGAGATGGCTTGCTGTAGTAACTCTTCATTCCTTACTCCTGCAATAATTGGATTTTGCTCTATCTTGCTTATAATCTCTTTGTGATTCATTAATTTTATCCTTCTTTAAAATAGCTTTACTTTATATTACTTCATAATGATAACAGCGTCAATTAAATTTGCAAGAACATAACCCAAGCTCTAATTTGATATTTGCATACTGGATTTTATTTCTTTAGCGATGTCTTTATCTTTAAGCACCGATACGATTGCAAGGGCAAAATCTAGTGCTGTTCCCGGCCCTTTGGATGTTATAAAATTTTCAGATATTACTACATTTTCATTTTTAATAGTGGCACCAATCAAATCCTTTTCAAAACCTGGAAAACACACAGCTTCTAGCCCTTTTAAGTATCCCTTTTTACCAAGTATCATCGGTGCAGCACAAATTGCTGCAATCCATTTAGTGTTTTTTACTCTAAATGAAAGCCCTTCCTGCAATATATCATTATTGTCGAGATTCGTCGTTCCTGGCATACCGCCGGGAAGCACAACCATATCTGCATTATTAAGGTCAGCATCAGAAATAAGTATGTCTGAAACTACACTGATTTTGTGTGCACCTGTTACTGTTTTTGAATCAGAAATTGATACGGTACAAACATCGATATTTGCTCTTCTTAATACATCAACTACTGATAATGCTTCAATTTCTTCAAAACCATCTGCTAACATTACATATACCATTTAAATACCACCTTTCTAAATACTTTTAATACTAAAAAATTAATTAGATTGCACGCGCCTAAGTTCCGCCGGAGGCGTATAATAGGCTCATTTATGAGGTTCTTATATCATGAATAATTATAATTCATGATATAACTGCGCATGTGCATTTTTGCGATAGCAAAAAGATTGC
>JAAYPS010000022.1 GCA_012519655.1 Clostridiaceae bacterium
CCGTTGTATCATCCTTCTCTTTGAAAAAGTAACACTGATTAGCCACTTAATTGCCTTAAGTTATATCTATTTTGATATTTTGACATCAATTCTTGGATACATTTCTATATCAATATGCGCCTCTTTCTGGATACCATATCTATATCAATTATCAGAATAATAATAGAATAAATATGTAACATAGCACAAAAGAACCGTCCCTCTGTGTTAAATAGCACAAAAGAACCGTCCCTCTGTGTTATTCTTCTGTGACTGCTTTTAATGCGGCAATAGCAACTTCAAGTTGGCTTTCATCCGGTGGCTGGGTTGTTATTTTTTGTAACATTAGCCCAGGATAACTTAACGCACGCAATGGCTTAAAGCTAGTCTTTGCAGATAACTTTAATATTTCATAAGCAACTCCTGACACCAACGGCAGAAGCAGCAATCTTATACCCATATTTAACAATGGACTGCGCCACTTCGTAAAAGCAAATAGTACGATACTTACCATTATGACTATAAACAAATACGCCGTACCACACCTTGGATGCAATGTGGTATGCTTTATGGCATTTTCAGGAGTTAATTCTTCCATATTTTCATAAGCGTAAATGGCGTTGTGTTCCGCTCCATGGTATTCAAATACTCTTTTTATCTCCGAGTTTTTCGAAATCAATAAAATATAACCAAAGAAAATCGTTAAGCGAATCAATCCTTCGAGCAGATTTGCAAGTATTGCTCCACTAGTGGTGGATTTATCAAATGTAAACCATCCTGCTATCCAATTAGGTAGCAACATAAATAAACCTACACCCAAAACTAATGCAATTGCAACAGAAAAATAAATCATAACCTGAAAGAATTTATCTCCAAATATTTTCTTTAAAAACAAATCAAATTTCGATTCCTCTTCTTCCTCAAAATCAACTTGTTCAGCAGAATTCATAAGGGATTTCATTCCAATAATCATTGATTCTATCATGGCTACAGCACCGCGGAATACTGGAAGCTTAAGCAGCGCCACTCTTTTTGACCAAGGAATATATTCAGTTTTCTCAACAACAATCTCTCCATTTGTTTTTCTGACGGCGGTGGCCATTTTATTGCCATTTCGCATCATTACACCCTCAATCAACGCTTGACCGCCAACATTGCATTTTCTAAGGGGTTTTTTCCAAATTTCCTTTTCCATAAAAATCCTTTCTAATATCTGATGCTTATACAAATTACATATAAGGTAATTAGTTCTATAATTAGTTCGTGTTCTACTTTAATAGTCCTCATAAACCATAGATTTATTATATATGAAAACAAAAAAGGATACAAACTAAAATATTTTTTAATACATGTATAAAAAACCATATAAAGGTTAAACTTTAAATGACCTCACAATACATTTTGACCCCCTTTAATTTGGCTGACGCACTTCTAAAAACGTTGGCCATTTTTTTGTCTTAAATTAGGCAAGATTTTGTGATACTACGTTTATTTAGGTTCCACGCTCTATTAGTTCTACAATCCATTGGATGTATGCTTTTAGTACATATTATTTTGCGTGTTTTAAGCTAACATCGCAAAATCCTTAAATAAATAGACTCTGTAAGAAAAATGTAATCGACTATATGTACATTTGTGATACAATAATTAATGTAGTAAGTTTTTGGGAGAGGATTATATGAAGAGAATTGTATATGCAATTATTCCATTATTATTAATCATTATGCTTACAAGTATCTCATATGCGGATACACTTGGCTCTCCTTCATTTGTAAATGCTTTTGTATACAGCAGCTCTAGTATACGCATAACTTGGGATAACAACGTACCGGGAGCTACAAAATATGTTTTGCAAAGAAAGACGGACGATGGTAGTTTTGTTACAATTGCAAACCTTCCATCCACGACTTCATCATACAGGGACAGCAATATTTTAAATGGGCATTCGTATGTATATAGAGTCTATGCAACCAAGGGTGGAGAATCTGGTAGAGCGCAGGAATCATATCCAGTTGAGTACCTTTTACCCTCAGGGATTACTACAAAAGCAATATCAGATTCAGAAGTTCAATTAACATGGACATATCCATATAATAATAAAATTCCTGAAACGAACTACCAAACAGCTATCGAAAGAAGAGAAGAAGGAAGTAATACATGGCTAACTATCACAACAGTGCCAGGTAGCGAGAGCACTTATACCGACACGGGTTTATCTGAAGGTAGCAAATACTATTATAGGATCCGAGCAATAACATCTATTTCTGCGATATATTTATATTACCCCACAAATACTTCGGGGCAGCATGTTTCCACTCTTTTAAGTGCCCCCACCAATCTTGCTGCGAGGGTGACATCCACTTCAGAAATTAAAATATCCTGGGATGATGTATCTTCAAAAGAAACAGGATATCGTATTGAAAGAAAGAAAGGAAACGGCAATTTTGTTCGTATTGGCTCAACATTGGCCAACGAAACAAGCTATATCGATAAAAGTGTTGAAAATGGTCAACAATATACATACAGAGTTACTGCTATTAGTTCTTCACACCATGGGACTACAAGCACAGAAGTAACGGTGCCTTTTCTATTTCCAGTATCATTTAACATAGATGAGTCATTTAGTAACCAGTTAACTATGTCATGGGAATATCCTGGGTCAGGTTATATTTCAGCCGATAATTGCGTGGTAATGATAGAGCGAAGGCAGGCAGGTAGCACCGAATGGAAACATATTCACACTACCAGGCCCGGTGAAACAGAGTATACCGACAATAACCTTGAACCAGCCACAAGATATTATTATAGAATAAGGTCACGTTATGACTATGGGTTTACAACTGATTATTTCCCTTCTGCTTCTGGTAAATCAGAATATACAAAGCTTTTATTTGATACCCACTTCTATGCTCGAGCTATTTCTGATACTGAGATACTCATCGAATGGTCTGAAGATGCTATAGGAAATTATACAGTTATTCTAGAAAGGCTCAATCCCAGCGGAGTTTTTGAGCCCATAACAAGTCTTAGCAATAGGAGCTTCTACATTGATACGGTACCACCTGGCTCAATAAATGGATATCGTATTAAAATAAGGTCAAGTTCTATTGAATCGGATTATACACAAGAAATTTATGTTTCGACAGAACAAATACCGTCTGTACGGAACTTAGTAATAAAAAGCATAGTACCAAAAAGAATTTTCATTACTTGGGAATATGATACTCGGGTTGAAACTGGGTTTGAAGTTTGGCGGATGGCACAATCTGAAGGAATATGGAGACATATTGATACAACTAGAAGTGGACAGTTTATGTTCTCAGATGAAAATGCACTAAATGGAGAAACCTACACATATAAAGTACGCGCAATTAAAAATGATACGATTTTTTCGAATTTCGCCTTCACAAATCCAATAACAATATCATTTGCTAGACATGAGGGCGAATTGGTGGTCTCACGATTAGATGACATGCTTTACTTAGGATGGGACGATTTCTCCGATATGGAACAGTACTATGCTATTGAATATAAAACAAGTGTTAATGACATTTGGCATTCACTTGGTAATGTTCCGAAGGATACCACTATGTTTAGGTTTGTTCCTGAAGATGGGGTTGATTACACTATACGTGTTCGCGCATATTGTGAATATCCAGTGTATGAAACTTATACCAATGAAGTGTTTTTCACTACAAAGATTCCAACCACTCCAAGTCTATCCATGCCAACAGTGATGGGTTCAAAACGTATTGTTCTCACATGGATTGATCTATCGGATAATGAGGATGAATTTATAATTTATAGAAAAAGCAATATTTATGATAACGACTTCAAATTGATAGGAACGGTGGATAGAAATATCACGACTTTCATGGATCGAAACGTTGTACCAAATCATACTTATACCTATTTAGTGAAAGCAAAAAATGCAGCCGGAGAATCTTTCGGAAGTAATGAGATAATTGTTAAAACACCTGCGGTGACAGTTTTTAATGACATACCCGCTAACTTTGACTGGGCAACTGATTCAATTTATAATCTAACAGCCATGGGAATAATAAACGGTGATGGAAAAGGAAACTTCAATCCCTCTGGTAATATTACAAGAGCTGAGTTTGTTAAGCTTCTCGTGGCTACATTCGCATTGCCCGAAACACCTATAGGCAGCTTTGAAGATGTAACTCCTACAGATTGGTATCATCGCTATATCATGACTGCTTATCATAATGGAATAATTGAACCAGATGAAAATGGTATGTTTTATCCTGATACACCAATAACCCGGCAAGATATTGTATATTACTCGTCCCGGGCAATAAAATGTGTGGGATTATCCTTGGATCAACCGCCACTATACATACTCTATAAGTTCACAGATTACAGCCAAATGGCTCCATATGCGCAATCCGCTTTCGCATCCATGCATTATGCTGGTATCATTAATGGAATTGGAAATAACAGACTAGGTCCTGAAAATCCAGCGAACAGAGCAGAGGCAGCAACTATTGTATACCGAATGATTACAGTACTTGAAAAATAAATTACAACTATACGGACATAATAAAACTGTATGCTATATCATATCAAGCAACTATAGTCAGTACTATCCCAGTTCTGACCGAGATGGGCAAACTACAGCTGCTTTGGCAGTAGATATGTCAGTACTGCTCAGGTTCTGGGCAAGGGTGATACTGGCAATAAATCGAATCCGCTAAAGAGTGGTGATATTTTGAGGCTTGATCATATATCGATTACCAAAAATATGAAGACCGATGAACACTTTTATACGATAAGGGCAGAAGTTATGAATGCACCAGATAATCAGTGGCAAGACTGGATTAGATTTGTTTGGTATAATTCGCCGTATTACTTATGCAAAAAAAGTGAATTGATCATGGATGGTAACGAAATAAAGCTATTTCTTGAGAATAGTAATGATATTCAGGATGCTATTGATACATTAAGCAATTCAATATTAAAGGCTGATAAAATCCCCAAATAACACAGAGGAACACAGAGGGACGGTTCTTTTGTGTTATTTATTTTGAAATATACACCCGTTAGCTACTTATTTATCTGAGTAGCTATTTTTTCGTGGTTCTGATCACTTAAGAAACAACACAAAAGAACCGTCAG
>JAAYPS010000023.1 GCA_012519655.1 Clostridiaceae bacterium
AATACACCTCAAGTATGTTGATCCTGTGCCTTTTGATTATTATAAAAGTCCAACCACTTCTTAACACTTGCTTCATCAATGTCCTTTTTTCCATAGCAACATGCATTAAAAAGAGTTGTAAACTCCTGCATTGGTATTGCAAGAGCTATATCTGATAAACTTATCTCACGGATATATATCCGATTGGTCTTCCATTTTTCAATCTTAATTATTTTCCGTTTATTCAGTTCTAATAATACTGCTACAAAAAGTAGTCTTAATGCTTTTGAATACTCACCTGCATCCATATGAAAATGAAATTTTTCCATAGCTTCATCGGGTTTATCCAAATAATCATATACTTTTGGAACATGACTTTTCTTAATTTTATGTGGGAGGTATAGCCTCTTAATAATCAGACGGATTAAAACAATCACTAATACAGCTGTGATTAATATAAGCAATATTTTCAATATGGTTTGAAGCGATGAATTGTACAGATTAGGATTAAACTGGACTTCCCGGTTCTGCGTTCTGCGTTGAAACAACTCCTTTATCCAATCCTGAATGGTTTCCCATATCCTACCTATAGCCTCTAATAACGGACTCTCTGTTTTGTCATTATTAAATTCTCTTCTACTTAATATACTATTAACTATCTCACGTATCTTTTCTTCATTTATTTCATTGGTCTGCATTAGGTGCCTCCGACAACCAACGTTTTCTTCTATCATTCTCTTCTTTCTTTATCTCCCATAATGTAACTTCCATATCAAGGCCCTCACGTCTAACCCTTAATGTGATATATAAAGCTGTCAAAACACAAGTTATAAAAGGACGCATAATTTCAGCGAATAGTTGAGTTATGACAGCACCAACCCTAAACAATCCTACATCAAGGTTTCCCGAACCCAAACTAACTAAACTAATAATAGTATTTGCTATAAGTGGTAACAAACCTACTAATATATTACTAGAAATAAAGGTAAGACCAATTAGAAAGAAACTGTTCTTACCAAGATTACCTCCTCTACCTATGCTAGTTCCTGCCTTTTGCTGTTCAACGCAAATTGACGGTAAAAACATCCAAAATCTCCCATAGAGCCATCCTACTGTTATGGAAACAAAGAAAATTAATGCAACAGTAACCAGTATCCCTAATATTGTCAGAACAACGGTAAGCCAAGGAGCTACAAAAGCTGTGGCTCCAACTCCTACGGTACCAAATACCAGTGCAAATACCCCGACGAAGATAACAATATATAAGCCCATAAAAATAGCACTTTGTATTAGTATGTATAATAAACGTCCTAAAAGTAATGTACCAAACTGTTTAAAGCACTCCTTAATTACCTGCTTTATGGTTCTTTCCTGGTTAAGCACCACATCTGCATACAGTATTTTAACGATAGAGCCTTCCCATATATTCTTAAGTGTTATAGTATAGATTCCTTGCAGGCCAAGAGAACCGAACAACATAGCATAGATGGTAAATATTGAGGAAAAAGCTTCGTTTGGTGTAGTCATAACAAAATCATTTGGGTTTACTAAATTCCAGTATTGTTGCGTAAAGACTGGATTAAATATGGTTAACAACAACATCACTGGTATGTTAAACATTAGGTTAATAAGAAAAAGCTTTTTGAAATGTTTTTTAAATAAAAAAATCCCGTAATCCAAAACATCGGTAAAAGCCGCTCTTTGCAAAGGTCTTAAAGATTTCATAAATCCTCCGCATGAATAAATCTGTTTTTCTCATCATATAATATGAGTTTTGGTCTGTCAAATTTTAGAGGCTGCCATTGACGGCAGCCCCTATAACAAATCTATGCGGCTATATCATAAAAGTTTAATTATCAGCACTTCATCCTTACTATCTGAATAATTATCCAATAAATCCTGAATCTTTAAGGCTACATCATGCTCCAAAAAGAGTTGTCTACATTGGTGGTTTGACCCACAGTTACCTTCTAGCCAATGAAAACCAGTGTACTGTCAGCCTCCAGAATAATTTCAACCATGTAGCTTTATCAACATCTTCTTTTGCTACAAGAGGTATGTTTAAAATACTATTATTATCAAGTTTTAATATCATCTCGCCGGCGTTGTCCCCTATTGAAACAGGTGCTTGAATATATTCGGGCAAACGGATTTCCTCCTCAACTTTATCCCTTTGCCCTCTTTTTAAAAGCACCGACCTGTTTTCCTCATAGGCTACAGGCACAGACAATCCAAGACCTTTTTTTACATCTACATTTCCAGCAATTGCACCCTGTCTTTCTATCGTCATTATTTCATAGTTGGAAAACCCATAATCTAAGATCTTTGCAGATTCAGAAAAGCGTAGGCTCATAGTATCAGCCCCTAATACAACAGATATTAAGTCAAGACCATCCCGGGAAGCGGTAGCAGCAAGACAGTACCCCGAAGCATCCGTCACACCAGTTTTTAACCCTGTCATTCCCCTATATTTTCCAATAAGATGATTTGTATTATCCAGACCAAATGTTCCACTTCTGAAAGTGTCACGTTTAATTGTAGTGTACTCTATAATGGTTGGGTGCTTTGTTATAAGCTCTCTTGCCATAATTGCAATATCCCTTGCAGTACTGTAATGGCCGACATCGGTTAGGCCAGAACAATCCAAAAAATGAGTATTTGTCATACCAAGGGCTGCGGCTTTTTCATTCATCATGGATACAAAAACACCTTCGCTGCCTGCAACATGTTCTGCTAAAGCAACGGAGGCATCATTTGCAGAATGAATTGCAACTGCTTTTAGCAGCTCATGTACTGTAAATTCTTCACCAACAGCAAGGTAAACTTGAGAGCCTCCCATACCGCATGCATGTTCAGAAGCTACAACAACATCATCCATGGTAATTTTATTTTGCTCCAAAGCCTCCATAACTAAAAGCATAGTCATAATTTTTGTTATTGATGCAATGGGGCGTTCTATACTTCCATTCATCTCAAAGATGATTTGGCCGGTATTCCCAACCATTAATAATGCGGATTTTGCTTTAATTTCAAAAGGCATATTTTCAATCAGAGGTAGATTCTCATTCCCAATTAACTGAGTGTTTTCGTCTTTATCCGGCTTAATCTCATCCTTTAATGGTTTGTTTTCATTCTCTTTAGGTATATTCTCATCCTTGAGCGGTTTATTTTCATTCTCTTTCGGTTTATTCTCATCCTTGAGCGGTTTATTTTCATCCTCTAATTTCTTATTCTCTTCAGTTTTGTCTTCTTTCTTAATACTGTTTTCATCTTCTACAGCAAAAGCCATTCTATTAACTGGAATAAACAATAAAGCAAATAATAATACCCATACAACTACTCTCTTTTCCATTTTAGATACTCCTGAAACCTATAGTCCCATAATAAATGTATGCATGGACTATATTAGTTTATTCAGGCTTATTCTATTTTTTAGAGTAAAATTGTTATTGAACTTTCCCTAGAATCAAGGGATTCCTTGGAACAGGAGTTTTACTTATACTGATCGCTGTTTTCAGAACATATAGTGCTTCCATAACACGCTCATTATCAGATGTATGCAAAATTGCAAGTGTTTGTCCAGCTTCAACCTTATCACCGGGTTTTTTGCACAATACAATTCCTGCTGAAGGATCTATAACATCATCCTTATTTTTTCGCCCAGCACCTAAAATCAGCGATGCAATACCCAGTTTTTCTGCATGCATTTTTTCTATATACCCACTCATATCAGACTTCCATTCGACTTTAACAGATGCTTGGGGTAGTCTGGTAGTATCTTCTATAGCTTTTGGATCGCCACCCTGTCTTTCCACCATTTGAATTAACTTATTTAGGGCAGTGCGATTATCAATTGCATCTATTACTTGTTTGCGGCAAGCTTCTATATCACATTTGCCTGCTAAGAAAAGCATATTTGCTGCCAACTCAATACAAACCTCTCTTAGATCATCTCCACCCTTCCCTTTTAGCACCTCAACGGCTTCACTAACCTCTAACGCATTTCCTATATTATTTCCCAAAGGTCTGTCCATATCAGTTAAAATCGCAATGGTCTTCTTTCCTGCACCATGGCCTATGTCTACCATAGTCCGCGCAAGTTTCCTTGCATCCTCGAATGACTTCATAAATGCTCCGCTGCCAATTTTGACATCAAGAACTATTGCATCTGATCCAGAAGCAAGTTTTTTGCTCATTATGCTAGCGGCAATTAAAGAAACATCTTCCACCGTACCAGTTACATCCCTTAACGCATATAACTTTTTGTCAGCTGGTGCAAGATTTCCTGTCTGACCTGCTACTGCAATTCCAATTTCTTTTACATTTGCGATGAACTCAGTTGGAGAAAGGCTTGTACGAAAACCCGGTATCGATTCCAACTTGTCGATTGTTCCACCAGTATGCCCTAAACCTCTTCCTGACATCTTAGCTACAGGAACGCCACAAGATGCAACAATAGGTGCGATTACAAGAGTGGTTTTGTCCCCAACTCCACCTGTACTATGTTTATCAACCTTTATCCCAGGTATGCAAGAAAGGTCAACAACATCGCCCGAATGTAGCATTGCTTCTGTCAGCCATAGGGTTTCTTCGGCATCCATTCCTTTGAAATATGTCGCCATTAGAAAAGCTGAAGCCTGGTAGTCAGGAATCCCACCATTTGTATAGCCATCTATAAAGTACTTAATTTCCTCTTTAGTAAGCTTTTCGCCATTACGTTTTTTAACAATTATATCCAATGCGAACATGATACCTATGCTCCTTTCGTTAAGTATTTAGCGTTGTAAAATGCTCAAAAAGCTCTCTCCCGGTAAATCATTCTCTACACCAAAATACTCTGCTATTGTTTTAGCAATATCGGAAAAGCTCTCTCGAATATGAAGATTTACACCCGTCTTGATCTTTTTACCCGTTACAAGGAGGGGAACATACTCACGCGAATGATCGGTGCTACTCGTTGTGGGATCACATCCATGATCTGCGGTAATCAATAGAATATCATCATCTTTAAGTTGCGCTATTATTTCAGGAAGTCTGTTATCAAACTCAATTAATGCTTTTGCATATCCCTCTACATTATTTCTATGTCCGAAATGCATATCGAAATCCACAAGGTTAGTAAACAACATGCCTTCGTATTCTTCCTTAATCCATTCGATGGTTTTATCTATTCCATCAGAGTTTCCTTGTGTATGCACTGATTTTGTTATACCTGAGTTGTTAAAGATATCTTCAATCTTTCCGACAGCACGAACCTCAAACCCATTTTCTTTTAGAAAATTAAGAATTGTTTTCCTTGTTGGGTTTATGGAGAAGTCTTTCCTTCGCTCTGTACGCACATAATTTTCCGATTGGCCTATGAAAGGTCTTGCAATAACTCTACCAACTCCATAGTCACCTGTTAGCATTTCGCGTGCAATTGTACAAATCTCGTACTGTTCTTCTATTGGAATCACATCTTCATGAGCTGCAATTTGAAACACGCTGTCAGCTGAGGTGTACACAATAGGAAAACCTGTTTTTACATGTTCATCACCCAACTCCTGAATTATGACCGTTCCCGAAGCAGGTTTATTTCCAAGAGTTTTTCTTGCAATCCGTCTTTCAAATTCTTTTATTAACTCATCGGGAAAGCCTTCTGGGAAAACCGGAAAGGGTTTATCTAATATAATCCCCGCTATCTCCCAGTGTCCAGTGGTAGTATCCTTCCCCACCGACTTCTCAGCCATTTTGCCATAGGAGCCAATCAGCTTTTGAGTCTGAAAATTCGTTGTGGTGCGATATGTTTCTTTAAATCCATCTATATTAGCAAGCCCAAGCTTCTCAAGATTAGGCAGTGCAAAGTCTTCTATACTTTGAGAAATATGCCCCAATGTATTACTGCCCTCATCCCCATAATCCTTGCTGTCAGGCATTTCACCAATACCAACACTATCTAATACTATAACAATGAATTTTTTCATGCCTTTATCCCTCCCATTGTATGTAGATTCTACAATGCTATTTATATCTTATCATTTTTTTGGTAAAATAAACACTAAGTATGGCTTTTGCAATGAATACTATGAACAAAAAGCTGTGTAATATGTGTTGACAAACTTACATGCATAAACCACAACATATTTCACAGCTCAATATTTAACATTGCAAAATGCCACACAAGGCTTTTGCAATGAATACTATGAACAAAAA
>JAAYPS010000024.1 GCA_012519655.1 Clostridiaceae bacterium
ATTAAACCAGCAATAAAATTTCCTCTTATAATGGCAGAAAAAAAGATATTGCTGGCACATGTATAAATAAAATAGTGAATCTGGTAAGAAAACAAAGGGATTAACTGAGTGAAAATCACACAGTCTGCCGTCCCCCTGTGTTCTATAAAAGAAAAAAGGAAGTGTTTCAATGCTGTCGGTAATTATACCTGTATATAATGAAGAAAAACAAATTGCAAATACTATACAGCAGGTAAAAAACACAATATCAGCTCTTGACCAAGATATTGAAATAATAGTTATAGACGATGGCTCAAAAGATAAAACCTGGGACGAGCTAAAGAAGTTAGCTGCTAACAATAAAGAGGTTATTGCATCTAGGTTTAGTCGAAACTTTGGCAAAGAGGCTGCATTAATGGCAGGTCTTTCAATGGCTAAAGGTGATGCATGCATTACCATGGATGCAGATCTCCAACACCCTCCCCAGCTAATCCCCAAAATGGTAAGCCTTTGGAAGGAAGGCTTTGATGTAGTTGAAGCTGTAAAAAATGATAGAGGAAAAGAGAAGTCAAGTAACCGATTATTTGCGTCTTTGTTCTATAAAATATTGCACCGTTTATCAGGGTATAATCTTCAAAATGCGTCGGACTTTAAACTATTAGATAAAAAGGTTGTTGACCAAATATCACAAATGCCTGAGAAAGAAACATTTTATCGTGGACTTTCTGCGTGGGTGGGCTATAAAAGAACACAGGTATATTTTAATGTACCGGAGCGAAAAACAGGGAAGAGCAGATGGTCGACACTTAAGCTATTTCGCTTAGCTATAGGCGCATTTACATCTTTCTCATCCATTCCTTTGCAGTTTGTAACATTTATAGGGATACTATTTTTAATTGGCTCTGTTATCCTCGGCATTCAAACACTTATAATGAAGCTGAAAGGATGGGCAATAGGTGGCTTTACAACGGTTATTTTGCTACTTTTAATAATAGGTAGCTGCCTTATGATTAGCCTAGGGATGATAGGTATATATATTGCACGTATATATAATGAAGTAAAATCCCGTCCGCGGTACATAATTTCAGAGCAAACCACGTACCATTCCCAGCAAAACCAGAGATCTTAACACCTAGATTGGAGAACTTTATGCACCACACAATAAAGATAGGCACATTTTCACCTAAGAACAATATATTTCTTGCGCCAATGGCAGGCGTTACCGACATGGCATTTCGTTATCTGTGTTCTAAGATGGGCGCAGGCTTAACATATACAGAAATGATTAGCAGCAAAGGTATGTACTATAATGATAGAAAAACAAAGCAGCTTACAGTTACACATCCTGTTGAAGCACCCTGTGCAGTTCAAATATTTGGCTACGAGCCTGACATTATGGCAATAGCAGCACAAAAGCTCAGCCAAAGAGATGACATTGCGCTAATAGATATAAACATGGGATGTCCGGCAGCAAAGATTATCAAAAACAACGAAGGCTGTGCGTTAATGAAGAACTTAAGCCTTTCATCTGAAATAATAAAAGCTGTGGTAAAAGCATCAAGTAAGCCTGTGACAGTAAAGTTTAGAAAAGGCTATGATACAGATACAGCTGTAGATTTTGCAAAAATGGCCGAAGAAGCAGGTGCAAAAGCATTAGCGGTACATGGCAGAACTAAAATGCAAATGTATTCGGGAAAAGCCGACTGGGATGTAATTGCCAGGGTAAAGGATGCAGTAAGTATTCCTGTTATCGGAAATGGTGATATTTACACGCCAGAAGATGCAAAACAAATGTTAGATCAAACACATTGCGATGCAGTAATGATAGCAAGGGGAGCTCAAGGTAACCCATGGATATTTAAAAGAACTCTACACTATATAATAGAAGATAAATTAATCGACTATCCCACCGACAATGAAAAATACGAACTTATTTTAGAACACTACCGTATGTTGATTGACTTAAAAGGTGAAAAAACTGCATTAAAGGAGATGCGAAAGCACACAGCATGGTATCTAAAAGGCATGCCAGGGGCATCTACCATTAGAAACAAAATATTCAAAGCAGTAGAATTTGACGAGTTAGTTTGTATGTTGGAAAAATATTTTAGAACTTTATAGAAATTTTAGGGAATATATTTCCATTTTAATCGGTTTTATGATAAACTAATTAAACGTAATAGCCGATATTTGTAATTGGGAAATCACTTATTTAGGGATTAGGGAAAACAGTAAAACTACTTATTACATTCCATTGCTATAAAGTTACAATTTCTTTACACATACCCGGCGTTTGTTGACGCCCCTAAATACCAGTGATATAATTACTTTGAAATTCATGATATGCGCATGCGCATGTTTTGAATTTATAGATGCAAACAAAGTTGGATTATTTCAAGGAAGCGTCGTAATCTAACTTTGCAAAATCAACAGACTGCTTCCACAATATCCAAAAGGGAGGATTTTATCATGAGAAATCTCAAAAAGCTTTTCGCAGTTGTCATGGTAGTTGCTATGTTAGCATCTATGATGGTTCCTGCATTAGCAGCTGGCGTCGAATACGAAGACGAAGCTACAATCCTTCAGGATCTTGGTCTATTTCAAGGCTATGGCGCTGGTGAATTAGGACTTGCAGACGATCTCACCAGAGAGCAAGGACTAGCTCTTATGCTCCGCGTTATGGGTCTTGAAGACGAAGTTAAAGCAATGACTGAAGAAGAAGTTGCTGCTGAACTCGCAAGAGTTGTAGATCCTGAAACAGTTACAGCTACATGGGCTAAACCATATGTAGCATACGCAGTTAAGAATGGACTTACCAAAGGTATAGACGCATCCATTCTTCCAAACGTTAAATTTGCTGGTCAATTAAAAATGACTGGTAAAGAATTCATCAACTTAATGCTAAACGGTATGGGCTACGCAACCGCTTGGGACGACGTTCTTACCAA
>JAAYPS010000025.1 GCA_012519655.1 Clostridiaceae bacterium
TAGGAACTCTGCTTCTGCCCTCCTGATAACTTAACCCCTTTCTCGCCGATGAATGTCATGTATTTGTCAGGCAGGCCTTCAATGAACGCATCAATATACGCCATTTTACATGCCTCCTTTATTTGTTCATCCGCAGCGGAAGGCTTTGCGAGCAGCAAATTGTCCCTGATACTCAGATTGAACAAAATACAATCCTGCATCACTACACCGATATTCTGATGCAGGCAGATGGAACTGACATCGTTTATATCAATTTCCCAGACAGACGGCAGTGAATTGGAAAACATTGTTCAGCGAAATACCGAGTGGATACGCTTAACTTATGGACTGCTTTACTATTATGGCGTTATGGAAGCATTGCTGATTAAAGAAAAGATTGAGGAGTTTACCAGTGAGAAAATTGAATTTCCGGAATTTATAAAGGTGATGTCTTTTGCCTGTGATTTCTATGGACAGGTTTGCAGCACGTCCTATGGGTACAAGGACGACAGGGTTTTTGATGCAAAGAAAGTAGTAGAAGAGCATAGAATGCGGCCAGAGGTTGATTATTATCCCTTTACAAAATTCCAAAAAAGAAGGAAGTGTATTCTCAGATGGTTAATGCTGCTGATGTTGTCGGTTTTGATGTGTACCCCATATTCGGGTATGGTACGCCAGGTTGGCTTAATCATCCGGCTTCGGGTGTGAAACAGCTAATACAAATTGCAGAAAGCAGGCCGGTATTCATTTGGATTGAGTCTGGTAAGGGCAGCAAATGGATGCCATATGAGAAACAGCCGGATGTACTGCCCCATCACACCCATTATCAGGTATGGAGCGCCTTGATAAATGGAGCTACTGCTATCGGCTACTTTACTGTTTGCGGGGGCGGTATTCAGATATCAGAAATATATTGCCAAAAATGCGAAACTACAATAAGAAGCAAATTTGAACTGTGCAAATTCTGCAAACTAACTGAACATCAGAAATACTTTATCGAAGTATTTATAAAAAACAGAGGAAATATTAAAGAAATTGAAAAAGAACTTGGTATTTCATACCCCACGGTAAGAAACAAGCTTGATGAAGTAGTTACTGCCCTTGGCTATCATGTTGATCAGCAAAAAAACCATGTAAACAGAAAAGAAATTCTTGAAAGACTAAGCCGTGGTGAAATTAGTAAGGATGATGCGATAAAACTTTTAAGTGAGTGAGTAAAAAATATTTTAAGTAATAGAATGGAGGCTTAATATTATGAAGAATATTACCGAGGAAAGAATGCAAATTCTAAAAATGATTGAACAAGGCAAAATTACTGCTACAGAGGGTTTAGAACTTATGAATGCGTTAGAGCAGGACACTGAAGAAGTGAGTCTTACTACGAGTAAGAAAACAAAATGGATTAAAATCAGAGTAACAACTATGGAGGGTAGATCAAAAGCAAAAGTAAATATTCCACTTTCACTTGTGGATATTGGTCTAAAACTTGGTGCCGCCTATTCTCCTCAGTTAAAAGAATCCGGCCTTAAGAATATTGATTTTAAGGAAATTATGGAAGCTGTTAAAAATGGCGCAGAAGGCAAAATTCTTGATGTGGAAGATGAAGAGAACCAGGAAAAAGTAGAAATTTATGTTGAGTAACATAGCATAATATCACCAAGATACCCGGTGCCCAAAATGATCAGTTGTTTGACGCACTGGGTATCTTCATGGGGTCAGCCTTTATAATATCTTCTTTAGGAATTCTTGGGTCCTTTCTTCCTTGGGGTTGTCAAACACTTCTTCGGGTGTACCCTCTTCTATTATGTTTCCTTCGTCCATAAACAACACTCTGTCTGCCACTTCTCTGGCAAAACCCATTTTTGTTATTTTTTAAATAACTTATATGTTTTAATAAGTCATTATCGTTCATTTTTTCACATTCCTTCCGGCACAAATCAGTCATGAAAAATTTGTTTTTTTACACTTTTACTTCTTTTAACCTTACATATTGTTTAATCAAATATAACTTCCCATTTTTTACTATTGAATGCTTCAAAGCACATTCTAACCTGATTATAGATAGTCTTATTTTCATCTAAAATAGGTAATTCTTCAAGTGAAAAGAATCTACTTTCTGTTGTTTCTTTATTAGGCTGGAAGCTACCGCTTATAATAGAACATAGCATGAAAACTTTGCAAATTCCGTATGCAAATTTAGGTGAATTATGTTTATTTCTATCTTGTATGGCGATAACTCTTAAGGGAATAATATCTAAACCAGTTTCTTCTTTTACTTCTTTTATTGTACTTGAAGCAATTGTTTCATCATAATCAACCCACCCACCTGGCAAGGACCATTTCTCTTGTTCTTTTACAAGTAATATTTTCTTTTTGCTAAACATTGCTGCTCGTGTTTCTATTTTTGGAGTTTGATAACCTGTTTCGTTACAAAATACTTCTTTAACTTTTTCAATTGAGAGATCCGTTTTCATGGCCATTACTTGAGCAGAGATTTCCCTTACTCTCTCAAAACGTTCTTTATCAAATTGATCTTTTGTATATGTTAAACCATTTTGAGCAATTGATTGTAATTCCATTGCTAATTTTATTAACATATCCACGTCATTTGTTAGTTTCATAAGTTCCTCCATATTTTTATATAACAAATATCCATTATTTCATAAAATCAAAAAACTTCTGAATATTCTAGATAGGAAATTGCTTTTCTATATCTAAACTATA
>JAAYPS010000026.1 GCA_012519655.1 Clostridiaceae bacterium
ACGTGGACATTAGTTGGAGTTCAGACAATAAAAATGTCATTTCAGACTATGGTTATGTAACTCGCCCAGAAAGTGATGGAAATAATGTTACAGTTAACTTAGTTGCAACTATAAGTTATGGTACCCGTGAAATAACAAAAGAATTTACATTGATTGTTCTAAAAATGGGTAAATTTACTCTAAGTAACGTAGATGAATATTTTGCCGAAGGATATCCGAAAGCAAAAATAGAAAATCAAAGGGTTATTGTTACAATTAAGCTCATAAAACCAGCTGAGGTATATATGACTGGGATTAATTGGGGAGAGTATGAATCAACGGTAAAGGGTGTACTACATGGACATACTAATTTCCGCATAGACGGTGATGAAAAAAACAAAGATACATCACCAGCGGATTATATTGGATACACAAATATTACAAACGCAGAAGAAGTAGAAATTGAAACAAATATGTATTATTATACAGGAGAAGATATAACGATAAACTTTATCATAAGAGACGATGACTATATGTCAAAAGATGTAACAAAATTGTTCATGGCAGCAGATACTGCACCAGCAGAATACAATTACGGTCCAAATTTTGGTTATGCATATCTTAACGATAATGCAGATAAAATATATTTGTGGAGTATGGATTTATTAGATACAGATAGTGCGCCAGAACCTAGTGCTTTTAGTCTTTCTCGTAATTATAATTATGACGAATCTTGTGGAACAGTAACAGGTGTTAAACTGCACAATAATGAAGAAAAGAAAATTTCTTGGATTGAACTGTCAGTTACTGATATTAAAAGTGCGGATAAGGAACATCTATCTGTCTCATATGAGAAACAAGAAGGCAAGCTAATGGATATAGCCGGTAACGAGTGTCAATGGATAAATAATAACGTTTGGGAGACTTCTGTGGACATTAAGTCTGTTTTACTTTATCAAGGAGATTCAAGAGAATCAGAGTTGTATATAACATTGGCAGACAACGTAAATTACTGGTGGCATCATTTGGAAAATGAAGACTTTGTTATTACTAATAATGGTAAGCCGGTATCGAATAAATCAATACATTCCATGACATATGGCAGACTAGAAGGAACAATCGGTTTTACATGTGATAAAATTGATTCTACCGATATGGACCTAGAAATTAGATTTAATCCTTCTAGTAATATTAAAGATTGGGCTTTTGAGGATTTACAGGAAATCAAATATGATGGAGAGATAATAATCCTTCCAACGTTTATTGAAGATGATATTACAGCGCAGTATGACGGTACGGAGCATAAGCTTATAATAACATTTGCAGAAAACTATTATTTATGGGATTATTATGTTCCCAGCTGTGGTTTTAGTATCGAATTAGATGGAAAAGAATACATAATAAGGAGTTCAATAAACTACTGCGAAGATAATGTCATAACGATATCATTAGGAGAAGATATACCTGATTTAACTGGAAAGAAGATAACACTTACATATTCACCTACTTGTGAAGATATGTATGACATAACTTTTAGAGAAATACCATCTTTCGGACCAATAGATGTGGAAACCGAACCACCACCACATGTAGTTGGATAAGCCAACAAAGTTTCTAGCCAATACCTGTGACAAATACTAACAAGTATAATGACATTAAAAACCGCCTTATAGGAAACTATAGGGCGGTTTTGCAAATTTAGCCTTGATTTTATTTCGTAGTCTGTTAGAATTAATATGATAATTTAATAACAATCTTAAGTATAGAATTATTATTGAATTTAGCAAACAGATAGGAGTGAGTAATATTGCCATTAGTTACAACCACAGAAATGTTCAAGAAAGCATATGAGGGCGGTTATGCTATAGGTGCCTTTAATGTAAACAATATGGAGATTATCCAAGGAATCACAGAAGCTGCTAAAGAAGTTAATGCTCCATTAATACTCCAAGTGTCAGCTGGTGCGCGTAAATATGCAAACCACACTTATTTAATGAAATTAGTAGAAGCTGCTCAAATTGAAACGGGTTTACCAATTGCTTTACACCTAGATCATGGTGATTCATTTGAACTGTGTAAAGCCTGTGTTGACGGCGGTTTTACTTCAGTTATGATAGATGCATCGCATCTTCCATTTGAAGAAAACATAAAGGTAACAAAACAAGTAGTTGACTACGCTCATTCAAAAGGTGTAGTAGTGGAAGCTGAGTTGGGACGTTTAGCAGGTGTTGAGGATGAAGTTAATGTATCTGCAGCAGATGCATCATATACTGACCCAAAAGAAGTAGAAGAATTTGTTGGGCGTACAGGTGTTGATTCACTTGCCATAGCAATCGGAACAAGTCATGGTGCATACAAGTTCCAGGGTGATGCGAAATTGCGCTTTGATATACTCGAAGATATTCAAAAAAGACTTCCTGGTTTTCCAATTGTTTTACACGGAGCTTCCTCAGTAATACCTGAATATGTAGATACCATAAACAAATACGGTGGAGAAATGCCAGGAGCAAAAGGTGTTCCCGAAGATATGCTTCGCAAGGCTTCCTCTATGGCTGTTTGTAAAATTAATATTGACTCAGACCTTCGCCTTGCAATGACAGCAACAGTTCGTAAGGTATTTGCTGAAAATCCAAGTGAATTCGATCCTAGAAAATATCTTGGTCCAGCAAGAAGTGAAATCCAAAAACTTGTTAAGCACAAACTCATAAACGTTCTAGGATGTGCAGGAAAAGCTTAATAAAGTTTTACTGATTAGATATTATCAGTAAGAGTCATAAAATATTAGTGCCTTTTCAGGCTGATGAATAAGAATTATTTTATTAAAAAACCGGCATGGTCATAAGTTGCGACTATGCCGGTTTATTACGCTGTGATGCTTTATTGCCAATTTGCTTCAATCTTCATTTATCGGTCAATGTATTCTGAAGCTATTGTTAAATGTGAGATAACCAGAGGATACTACTGCTTTCTGTCCATCTTCATAAGACTAAATATTGACATTGTATCAGGATCTATATCACCATAAAAAACAAACATTAGTATTGCTTCAAAGAAAGTGACTATATAGAGAGATATTATTAGAGTAATTAAAAGGGTTGTATTTAGAAAATATGATGAAAGAACAAGAAAATAAACCAATACCGCACATAGCTTTGCTAAAAAGGAATGCATAAGTATTATCTTATTGCAGCGTATATATGAAACAATAAACGATAATAACATAACACCAATAAATACAAAGAATAAAGTCATATTCGGATGCAAATATTCGGTATACAGTACATGAATGAAGTAGGCAGAGGAGAGGAAGAATACCATATCGGCAATTGAATCAAGGTATTTGCCAATTTCGGTTTTCAGATTGAATCTTCTTGCGATCATTCCATCAAACATATCAGTCATACCTAAAATTGCATAAGCAACTGTAAAGGAAAAATACATTTTGAATGATATAAGAACAAACAAAACGGGTAACAATACTATTCTGGATACAGAGAGAATGTTTGGAACATTTATGTACTCTTTTTTAAACAATTCAAATACCCCCATAAATTCATAAATATGTACTTTCTATTATACCTTTTAATAACTCAGTCGGCAATCCTCCTTTTTTTGCCTTAAGAAATTTTCTCATATTTTCCCATCCACCATAGGGTTGAGCTTTGAATGTATCTGCTTATTCAGAGGATAGAAATTATTAATGGAATCTTAAAAAAATCATAAATATTTAACCTATTTATTCTTGATCTATACATAGATGGAGACTTAGACTTGTTTAAGGTAATTCTATCATTTAGTATTATTGATTAATGACAGTAAATGTAATACACTAATGTCAGCACTGATAACAAGGTTTAATTATTTATTAGATTAACTAGTCACAAAATATTTGTAACGATATATTGAGTATCGTATAACAAGAAGGGGAGAGCTATATGGATATAAATATTATTGGCGGTGCAGACGGGCCAACATCGGTTTTTTTATCATCAAGCAATAGAACAATTAGTATTTTTACTATTATAGGTATAATTGTTGCATGTATTGCAGTGATAGGCATTATTGTATCATTAGCAAAGAAAAAGAAATCGTAAAGTAAAACAAATATAAGATACCGTAAAAGAGAAAAGAAATAGTGAAAATCCTAAGCAGAAGGCGAAAATAAAAATTTCTTCTTAGCGCTTTAATTAATATAGCTTTTATATGCGTAAAAAGAACAGTAGTGTTGCGTAGAGTGATAGAGCAGAAAAAGAAGGCTCTATCATGCTAGTAATAAAGAGGTGACTTAATTATGGTGCCCGAGCCAGTTTATAAGAACGATTATGTTATTGGTTACAGTGATGTTGACTTTAATAAGAAACTTAGGATGAGCACTCTGTTCAGTTACTTCCAGGACACTTCTAGCAGGAATGTAGATAAGCTTGGAATAGGTGTGGATGCTCTTATCGAGAACTATTCTATTATCTGGGTGTTGACAAAAATGCTCGTTAACATAAACAGAATCCCATCTTTGAATGAGAAGATTACTATTGAAACTTGGCCGCATCCGCCAAAAAAAATTGAGTTCCAAAGAGATTTTTTAGCGCGTGATGAGAAAGGAAATATAGTAGCAGCCGCAATTTCTAGCTGGGTTTTGTTGGATGTTAATACAAGGGAGATCAAAAAAAGTGATATTTTATCAACAGATTATTCTCATCGTACTTATGTAAAAGAACGAGCGATTGACAATAGACTCCGTAAACTAAAACCATTCTCGCAGCTTGAAACTGTTTATAGAAAAGTAATAGGCTATAGTGATACTGATTTCAACGGGCATATAAACAATGCAAAATACATCGACTATATTATGGACTGCTTTCCAATTGAGGAACATAAAAGACATACCGTGAAGTCCATAGAGGTTAACTACATTAAAGAAGTTTTCCCGGGGGATGCATTGTTGCTTTATAAAGACACTTCGATGGTTAGTTCAAACATGGTTTATATTGAGGGCATAAACGAATCTGATCAGAAACCAGCATTTAGAGCACAGCTAATAATAGAGTGATTTGGTAAATTAGACGAACTTAATGAAATACTTAATATTCATTATATTTAAAAGTAAAAAGGCAAGTTATATGTTGACCATTTAACTTGCCCTTTAAATTTCTTATTAGCTTATGCAAATGGGTTTTCAGACTTGTAAAGCATATTCTTTGGTTGGTTAAAAGAGATATCTTCTATACCGAGGTATTTAAATATTGAGAATAATGCCTTACCACAGTGTGAAAATGCTACTGCGCCATGGTGCGGATATCTTTTTTCAATTAACACATGTCTATAAAATCTTCCCATTTCTGGAATTGCAAATATTCCAATCCCACCAAATGATTTTGTTGCTACAGGCAATACTTCGCCTTGAGCTATGTATGCATGAAGACTGGTATCAGCAGCACTTTGTAGGCGGAAGAATGTAATTTTTCCAGCTTCTATATCGCCTTCAAGTGTACCACGAGTGAAATCCGGATCTCCTTTTTCGAGAAGACGATGTTGGATAAGCTGGTACTTAATTGCGCTGCCTGCCTTAAGCTTACATAGTGGTGTATTTCCGCAATGGAAGCCCATAAAAGTATCTGTGAGTTTATAATCGTATTTACCTTTTATGTCTTCATCATATAAATCTTGAGGAACAGAATTATTAATATCTAGAAGTGTTACTGCATCATTGGTCACGCAGTACCCTATAAACTCACTAAGTGCACCGTAAATGTCCACTTCACATGCTACTGGAATACCTCTTGAGGCGAGGCGGCTATTTACATAACAGGGTTCAAAACCAAATTGTTCAGGGAATGCAGGCCA
>JAAYPS010000027.1 GCA_012519655.1 Clostridiaceae bacterium
TGCCATGTTTGAACACTCCTTTATTTTATTATAGAATGTTCAACTTTCCGTGTCCATAGTTATATACTAACACCAGTTAAGGCCAAGACAGGAGACAGTACAACCGAGACCGTTTATAGCAATTGGTACAAAGCAGTATATGAGCCAAATGCATCAGCATCACAGGCTGCGGCAACATCAGCAATCAGCACAACTAGTAGTACAAGTACCAGTTCAAAATAGGAGGTAGGAAAGGATGAGTATTGTAAAGAAAATAGATATTGATGGGCAGGAGGTAGCATTCAAAGCGAGTGCTGCTATTCCACGTATTTATAGATTGAAATTTCAGAGAGACATTTATAAGGATTTGCATTTACTTGAAAAAAGTATTGGTCAGAATAATGAAAAAGAATCCAATATGGATTTATTCAGCTTGGAGATGTTTGAAAACATTGCTTTCATTATGGCAAAGCATGCAGATTCTTCTATTTCGGATACACCAGAGGAATGGCTTGATAATTTCAATACCTTTTCCATTTATCAGGTATTACCACAGCTTATTGAGCTTTGGGGATTAAATGTTCAAACGGAGATTGAGTCTAAAAAAAAGCTCGTCCAACTGAGCGCGAAATGACAACACCATTATTCCTATTAAGATGCGTACAACTAGGTCTTTCGATTGCAGATTTGGAACTGCTATCGATTGGCCTGATTAATGATATGTACACTGAAAGCGGAAATGATGATTGTAAATATGCTACCTTAGCCACACAGGAAGATTTCGATAAGTTCTAATTGAAATATTAACTCTTTCCCTATATAATAAAGGGGAAAGAGTTGCAAAAAAAAGAAATTCAGGAGGGACAGATGTATTTAGGTTTAATAGCAATCATATTGATCATTTATTATATTTCAGCAACACAGTATAAGAAAACGGAATATTACGCGCAAACAAAAAATGCATATCTAGGTGTGATATTTAATAAAGGAAAAAATGGTGAGTATAGGACGTATAAGTACTTAAACGGTCTAGAAGGTCATAAAAAGTACTTATTTAATTTGTATTTACCGAAGGATAATGGAGAAACAACAGAATTGGATGTTGTTCTTTTACATGATTCAGGCATGTATGTATTTGAATCAAAAAATTATAGTGGGTGGATATTTGGAACAGAGACACAGAAAAATTGGACACAGACTTTGCCAATGGGAAGAGGAAAATCACAAAAGAATCATTTCTTTAATCCAATAATGCAAAATAAAGGTCATATAAAGTGGCTAAAATCATATTTACAAAACGAGTGCCTACCAGTTTTCTCATGTATAGTTTTTAGTGATAGATGTACTTTAAAAAATATAAATCTAACAAGTGGAGAACATGCGGTAATTAATAGATATAATATTTTGAGTACAGTAAAAAGAAATGCAACAATGCAGGGAACGCGATTGTCAGAGACACAAATAGATGAAATCTTTAATAAGCTATATCCATTAACGCAAGTAGGATATGATGTAAAGCAGGAGCATATTCATACAATACAAAATAAGAAGACTCCTACAAAACAATCATATATGACAAGTGAAAAAGAAAAAAATACAAAGGAAAGTCAGATTTGTCCCCGCTGTGGAGGGTATTTAAAAGTACGAACTGCTTCGAAGGGACAAAATCAGGGAAATAAGTTTTATGGATGTAGTAATTATCCTAAATGCAGATATACAAAGAATATAACGGAATAATCAAATACATATATTGTAGAAGGCATCAGTCAAAAATGATTGGTGCTTTTTTTGTACATAAATTTAGAGGAGATGAGGATTCATGGGAAATAGAATACAAGGAATTACAGTGGAAATCGGCGGAGATACTACAAAATTATCTACGGCCTTAAAGGGTGTTAATGGTGAAATAAAGAATACCCAGTCACAGCTTAAGGATGTAGAGAAACTATTGAAAATGGATCCTGGAAATACCGAGCTGCTTGCGCAAAAACAGAAGTTACTGACACAAGCTGTGGATGAAACCAAAACGAAGCTGGAGTCTTTAAAAACAGCAGCAGATCAGGCAAAGACAGCCTTAGATAATGGAGAGATTTCGCAGCAACAATATGATGCACTTCAACGAGAAATCATTGAAACTGAGAATGCGTTAAAAGATTTGGAGAGCCAGGCTGGAAAAGCGTCTGTGGCAATGCAGAAGATTTCACAAACCGGTGAAAAGCTAAAGACAGTTGGAGAGAATGTTTCGAATGTCGGCTCCAGCATGACAAAAAATGTGACTGTACCAATTATTGCAATGGGAACAGCGGCCGTTGCTTCTTTTAATGAAATTGATAGTGGGTATGATACGATTGTTACAAAAACAGGTGCTACTGGAGAGGCTTTGGAGAGCCTTACTAAAAGTGCAGATAATGTATTTGGAACAATGCCGGTGGATATGAGTGACGTTGGAATTGCCATAGGAGAGGTTAATACTCGCTTTGGTTCTACAGGTAAAACGTTGGAGGATCTATCAGCAGAGTTCATTAAGTTTGCACAGATCAATGAAACAGATTTAAATACAGCGATTGGTTCTACGGATAAAATCATGAACCAGTTTGGTGTGGATGCTTCTCAGACAAAGAATGTATTAGTGGACCTACGTCCATACTTTGGACACAAAAAGTTGAACTTTTTCTCTCTGTATGATTTTAATACATAGAGAAAGATTACTAAGCTGCAAGGACCTCATCTTCAACCTGCTGTGGGGTTTTATAATCCAGTGCACTGTGCCTTCTTCTGCGGTTATACCAAGACTCAATATATTCAAAGATTGCTGTTTTAGCCTCTTCAAATGAATGATAAGTATTTAAGTATACCTCTTCCTTCTTTAATACAGAATGGAAGGATTCCATACAAGCATTATCATAAGGGTTTCCCTTTCTGCTAAAGGAATGCTTCATATTTTTTTCTATAAGCATATCCTCAAACGTTGCACTTGTATACTGGCTGCCTAAATCTGAATGAAGGATAATACCTGTAGTATCTTCTACATTGAGACATGCATTTTCTACAGCCTTTTTAGCTAATTCGGCGGTTGGATTTTTACCATATGAATAACCAATGATTTTCCTATTATATAA
>JAAYPS010000028.1 GCA_012519655.1 Clostridiaceae bacterium
TATGAATTCCCCGAAGATGAAAAATGCTGGGAGTTGAAAGATCAATATATGTACGGAAGTGATATTTTAGTGGCACCAATAGTTTATGAAAATAAGACTAGTAGAGAGGTGTATTTACCCAAGAGAGCTAAGTGGACTAATCTACACGATGGGAAAGAATATGATGGAGGACAATCTATTCTTGTTGAAGCACCTCTAGAGGTTATACCAGTTTTCACGCGCGACAATAAAAAAGCCCAATGGATTGGTATGATATAGAGCGCAAATAAAAGACAACTCGTACAACCACGTGAAGGCAACACCAGTATTACTAAAGGACTACCATTATGTTTTTGCGTATTAGGTCATTTATTACCTGGGGTTGTGATGTTCTAAAGGACTAGCATTATGTGGCAGTTATTGCAACTTGACTTTCACACCGAAGCAATTAAGCAAAAGCCTGTATCCATAAATAGCAAAAGATACAGGCTTTTAATGCAAATCTCAAAGTTGTTGCACCACAACTTATATAGAGTCATAACTTTATTGATTATGATATCTCCAATCATGAGTATGATATATAATATATTGGTATATAAAGGGATTTTTATTGTTGTTAACAACATAACTGAGCCGACATCTATTTATTGATGAGTTCATAATGAGTCTCTAACTGCTGTCGGGATACTCTTTGCGCATATAACAGACAATTTAATATTACTACTTACAAAGTCTCTAACAACTTGCAGGATACTCTTTGCCCTTTTTTTGTTTCAGGAGCAAATAGAAATTAAAAACGTTTGCAATCTGTTACAATTATGGTAATATAAAAAGAGATCCTCCCATCGCATGTTTTTCAACCCTATGATAAATATACAAAGTGGTGGGGAGGTTTTGTGCTACGTTATAATTACTGTGGGGAATATGTCTGCATGTAGTTATTCGTGGGAATAATAAATTTACTTGTTCTATGTAAAAATACATAATGATAAGGGGTTGTCTTCATTGGGTCTTGGACTTGATATTGGTATTGACTTAGGAACCGCGTCAGTCTTAGTTTATATAAAAGGAAAGGGCATTGTTCTTAGAGAACCTTCTGTTGTAGCAATTGATAGAAACACAAATAGGATGCTGGCAGTGGGTGAGGAAGCCCGTAAAATGCTTGGTAGAACACCTGGAAACATTGTTGCTATCAGACCAATGCGTGATGGTGTTATTTCAGATTATCAAGTAACTGAACGGATGCTAAAATATTTCTTAAACAAGGTGTGTAAAAACAGTTTGTTTAAGCTGTTTAAACCCAGAGTTATGATATGCGTTCCAAGCGGAGGCACGGAGGTTGAAAAGCGTGCTGTTGAAGATGCTGCTATTCAGGCAGGTGCACGAAAGACATATCTTATAGAAGAACCTATTGCTGCAGCCATTGGTGCAGGTATTGACATTACAAAAGCGTGCGGTAGCATGGTGGTAGACATCGGTGGTGGTACAACCGACATAGCCGTTATCTCTTTGGGTGGAACTGTTGTAAGTACATCTACAAAAATCGCTGGTGATAAGTTTGACGAGGCAATTGTTAGATACATGCGAAAGAAGCACAATATTATGATTGGAGAGCGTACCGCTGAAGAATTGAAAATGCAAATAGGTACAGCATATCCAAGGCCTGAAGAAATAGTAATGAATGTAAGAGGTAGAAATCTAGTATCTGGTCTTCCAAGAAACATAGAGATCACCTCATCGGAAATAATGGAGGCATTAGAAGAGCCTGTTTCAAGTATTATTGACGCGGTGCATTCAGTGCTTGAAAGAACACCTCCCGAATTGTCGGCCGACATTAGCGACAGAGGTATTGTAATGACGGGTGGCGGCAGCCTTGTTTACGGGTTGGATAAGCTTATTCAACAAAGAACAGGAATCAATGTTTTAATTGCTGAAGATGCGGTTTCCTGTGTTGCACTTGGTACAGGAAAAGTACTTGATAATATTGAAATTCTTGAAACTGAAAGAATGGAGACAACTAACTATAGAAGATAGTATTTGTGAATACAACAACAAATATGGTTATAGTAAGAGGCTGCTTTATAATAAGGCAGTCTTTTTTGTTAAAAGCATTATTTATTTGCTTCAAAGATCCGATAACATGTTTAGGAATATATTATATGTAGAGGGAAACAGTATTATGGTAAGAGGATTGTATACTTCTGGATGGAGTATGTTGGCGCTAAACAAAAAGATGGACGTTATAAGCAATAACTTAGCTAATGTAAACACGAGCGGCTATAAAAAGGATATAGTAGCTCTGGAAGGATTCCCGAAAATTCTAGCTGATAGGATACACGATAACACCGACATTCCACGGGGAGTGCCAGTTGGAGAATTATCATTTAGTAATGATGTAGGAGAAGTGTATACAAATTTTGAGCAAGGAAATCTTGTAAAGACAGATAACACTCTTGATATGAGTATAAAAGATGAAGATAGAGCATTTTTTACAATAAGCAGACCAGGCGACAACCAGAGATATTATACGCGGGATGGTAGTTTTAAACTAAATGCATATGGGCAGTTGGTAACAGCAAAGGGCTATTATGTTCTCGGAGAAAATGGCATTATACAACTAAATGGAAGTGATTTTGCCGTATATAACGATGGTACAATCATTCAGGACGGTCAGGTTATCGACAGTCTTTTAATAACCCAATTTCAAGATCCTTCTACATTAAATAAGAATGGAGAAAATCTCCTAACAGGCGCAGGAGCGCAAGAGCCCTTCACAGGTACAGTCGTGCAAAATGTTATAGAACAATCCAATGTTGATGTAATAAGAGAAATGGTGGACATGATTGCATTGATGCGTAGTTATGAAGCTAACCAGCGTATTATTACATCCATTGATGAAACTTTGGATAGAGCAGTCAATGAAGTGGGCAGAGTATAACGAGAGTTTTCGCAGTAATTAAATAAAGTAATGGTAGATATAAACGACAGCTGATAGATGAAAATATTCTACAACAATGCTCTAAGTGTTTTGTTATCCAAGATAGAAACCAGATGATAGATGCAATTGAAAGAAACAGATGGCAGATACAACTGTCAGATGAAGATAGAAACAAATAGCGTATACAATACCAGATGCAATTAGTAGACACAAATGGTAGATACAAATGTCAGATGCAGGTAGAAACAAAGGGCAACTGTAAATATCCGATATAAAAAACAAATTGCGGATGCAAATATAAGATATAAATAGAAACAAATTGCGGATGCAAATGATAGATACATAAATTAAGTTTAAAATCAATAATAGACGTTTATATAAGGCTTTTGCGATGTAACCCTAAGAATGTTAGCTGTAGAATATGTGGTGGAAAACATAATGCATACCACAATATATTACAGCAGTATACAAACAAATAGGAACGCAAAATGCTCATATATCAAAGAATATGAGGTTGATAGCTATGATGAGAGCACTTTATACTGCAAGCGCAGGAATGAAATCAATGCAATTTAATGTGGACACAATCGCAAACAACCTAGCAAATGTAAATACATATGCATACAAAAAGGAAAGAGCTGAATTTGAAGATTTGCTATATGTCACAATGGAAAGAGCATATATGCTGGATGAAGGTGGGCGACCAGCGAATCTACAAGTTGGTCATGGTGTAGTTACCAGATCAGTCGCCAGGGATTTTACATCTGGAAGTTTAATGCAGACAGAAAATCCATTAGATTTTACAATTGTTGGTGATGGCTTTTTCAGCATACTATATTCAGATCAGAATATATACTATACCCGCGATGGTAGTTTCAAACTTTCTGTTACCGAGGATGGAAATATGCTAACAACGGCCAGAGGTTACCCTGTTCTTGATGAAAATGGCGAACCAGTTTATTTTGATTATCCACTGGAACAGATGATAATTTCTGAGCAAGGAGATGTCAATTACAAAGACGAAGATGGTTTTATTATACCAACTGGCCAAAGGATAGGCATTTTTAAGTTCAATAACCCACAAGGGTTAGAGTCAATGGGTGGTAATATGTACGCAGAAAACACTGCTTCTGGTTTTGCAGTTTTTGACTCAGAAATGGGAGAGCCAAGTATTATTAGACAAGGATACTTGGAGGCATCCAACGTGCAAATTGTAGAAGAGATGGTAAACCTAATTACTGCGCAGCGTGCATATGAGTTGAACTCAAAGGCTATAACAACATCTGATGAAATGATGGGTATTGCCAATAATTTAAAAAGGTAATGTATCATAACTTCTTAAGCGCAAACAAATAGCGGTATAAACTAACCACCACAACACAACTAATAACAGTGCAAACTAATAGAGGTATATACTAACTACAGTGCAAAGTAACTACAGCATAAACTAACTACAACACAATTAACCACAGCGTGAACTAACTATAGTATAAACTAACAACAGCGCAAA
>JAAYPS010000004.1 GCA_012519655.1 Clostridiaceae bacterium
ACACAGGGGAACACAGAGGGACGGTTCTTTTGTGCTGTTTGAGTTTCTCCGACACAGGGGAAGGTTCTTTTGTGCTGTTTGAGTTCCTCCGCACGCTTCGTATGTTTATTATTTTTTCAAAAGCACTTAACTTAACGTATGGTGTCAGCTGCTGGAAGGATTATACGTCGACTCAGATTGACTAGTGTTTTCAGTTACAGAACACAAAAGAACCGTCCCTCTGTGTTCTCTGTGTTATAATAAATATAGGTGATAAATGATGATAAAAGAAATAAATGATAAGCAAGAAAAGAAAATAATATCTACCAGTATCTTAGAATCACTTCCAGATTGGTTCGGTATACAAGAATCAACACAAGAGTATATTAGTAAAAGTAGTAATTTGCCATTTTTCGCAGCAATACATGAATCAAAGCCCTTGGGTTTTATTGCAATGAAAGAAAACACTCAATATACTGCCGAGATTTATGTTATGGGGGTTCTGCCCGATTGTCACAATCAAGGGATTGGGACATCTTTAGTAAATAGAGGTTTAAAATGGGCTAAAGAAAAAGGATATGAATTCTTACAGGTAAAGACTTTAGATGAGTCTCACCCAGATATTCACTATGCGAAGACAAGAAAATTTTACACATCAGTGGGATTTAAACCCTTAGAATGCATACCAGAATTATGGGGAAAAGAAAATCCATGCCTAATAATGATTAAATACCTCAAATACTAAAGGAATTGATAAAGACATGATAAAGATTCAAAACAACCAATATAAAGTCATAGATGCTCATTTACATCTACCCTGGCAAGATGAATTTTCAACGACTGAAAAGAAGCTCGAAAGACTACAAAAAGAGATGAGAAATAATGGCATTGATTATGGTATTTTAATAGCTGACAGTATTCTAGAAAGTAATATAGGAAATAATGAAGAGTGTTTATGTGCGGTAAGCAATGTTAATAATCTATTTTTAGTATTTGGTATTTCACCCATAGAACGCTTGGGTGAGCAACTACTATATTGTGAAAAGTTATTAAAAGATAATAAGGTGGTAGGTATTAAATTATTCCCTGGTCATGAAGATTTTTGTATGAATGATCCAAGAATAAAAGATGTTATTAATTTATGTCTTAAGTATGAAGTACCACTTCTTATACATACCGAATGGAATTCAGAAGAATACCCCCAGTATAGTCATCCATTTTTTATTAAACAGCTTGCTCAGAGCAATTCTGATTTAAATATTATATGTTGTCATGTGTGGAATCCTAGGGTAATAGAATCCCTTAAGTTAACACAAGAATTTTCAAATATATTTTATGACATATCTTCATTTTGTATGGGAAAACAATTTTTTAGGGAGCACCCTAAAACACTATTTCCAAGTAAAGAAAAAGCAACCGAATATTTGAGATATCTTATGAAAATATGTTCGGAAAGAGTGCTTTTTGGCTCGGATTATGGTTCCTTGAGTATAGCAGAACATTTAGAGTTAGTTTTAGAAGCTGGATTAAAAGGCGATGAACTAAGAACGATATTATATAAAAATGCAAATAATATATTTAAATTGGGTTTCCCTAATTGTTAATGTCTTCCATTTTTTTGATAGTATGCTATGCTTTAATCACCTTCTATGAAAGCAGGTGAATTATTTGTATTACTGGAGATGCAAATGCTTCAAGCGAGGTATCTGCTCGGCACAGTGTTTTGACAGCTAATTGTGTCGAGTAATTGCATTTTGTTGGCTGTCGTAAATGCTGTGCTTTCTCAGTGAAATACTCAAACGAGT
>JAAYPS010000029.1 GCA_012519655.1 Clostridiaceae bacterium
ACAGTAACACACTTTTAGCACTCGAGACATTAGAGTGCTAAAAAAGTGTTGACATTGTAATGTCAAATGTTTATTATATTTATATAGGGCGCAATTGGTTAATATTTCTACATTAACATTTTGCTAAAAAAGCAATAAGTTGACTTGTTGCTTTTTTAATGAGCTGAAAAAGGCGCAGATAGCAGCTTTATATATCAAATATTTCAAATCAAATGATAATAAGCTTAGGAGGGTTTTGCATGATTAATGAAAAAGGTAACATTTCAATAAGCACCGAGAATATTTTCCCAATAATAAAGAAGTGGTTGTATTCGGAAAAGGATATATTTGTAAGAGAGATTGTTTCAAATTCTTCCGATGCAATAAGCAAACTTAAAAAACTGCAAGATATTGGTGAGGCAGATCCTGATATTAGTCAAAATTATCAAATAACAGTATCCATTAGTAAAGATGCTGGAACCATAAAAGTAATTGATAACGGTATAGGAATGACCAATGAAGAGGTTAAGAAGTATATTAACCAGATAGCATTTTCGGGTGTTAAGGATTTTATTGAAAAGTACAAAGATAAGACAGATGAACAACAGATTATAGGTCATTTCGGTTTAGGTTTTTATTCAGCATTTATGGTTGCGACAAAAGTTCAAATAGACACATTATCATATAAAGAGGGCGCCCAAGCTGTTCGTTGGATTAGTTCAGGGGATACCGAATATGAAATGACAGGCTCTGAAAGAGATACTGTTGGTACTACCGTTACTATTTATGTGGATGATGAAAGCAAGGAATATACTGAATACTACAAAATGAATGAGATATTAAGAAAGTATTTTTCTTTCTTACCCTATGAGCTTTATTTAGTTGACGAGGATGAAAAAAAGAAAGAATCAAAGGAAGATAAAAAAGAAGAAATCAAACCCATAAATAATCCGAATCCTCTGTGGAAGAAGAGTCCTAAAGACTGTACAGACGAAGAATACAAGGAGTTTTATCGCGAAACATTCTTTGATTTTCAAGAGCCTCTATTTTGGATTCATCTTAATATGGAGTATCCTTTCAGAATGCAAGGAATTATATACTTTCCTAAATTAAGCAATGAGCCTGAAATTATGGACGGGAAAATTAAGTTATATTATAATCAGGTTTTTGTTGCAGATAATATAAAAGAAGTTATCCCAGAGTACTTGTTGATGCTAAAAGGAATGCTTGATTGTCCGGATCTTCCATTGAATGTTTCACGTAGTTATCTTCAAGATGAGGGTTATATCAAGATGATTTCGCGCCACATTACTAAAAAAGTGGCTGATAAGCTTACTCTTTTGTATAAGAGAGAGTTTGATAATTATACTAAATACTGGGCTGATATTAATCCTTTTGTTAAATATGGGTGCATGCGTGAGAGCAGGTTTTATGAGCGAGTTAAAGATATTGTCATATTTAAAACCATTAATGATGAGTTCATTACTTTAAATAAATATCTTGAAAAGAACAAAGAAAATCACGAAAATACTGTTTATTACGTAAATGATATGAACCAACAGAGCCAGTATATAAAAATGTTCAAAGAAAATGAAATGGAAGCTCTTGTTTTAGATACGATGATAGATAACCATTTTATCAGTTTTCTTGAGTCTGAAAACAAAGATATTAAGTTCCTTAGAATTGACGCAGACTTAACTTCAAACTTGAAGGATGAAAGTGAAGACGATAACCAAGACCAATCTAAAGCAATAGCTGAAAAAATCGAAAAACTATTTAGCGAAACACTAAACATTAAGGATTTAAAGCTACAAGTTGAAAGATTGAAAACCGAATCAACACCTGCGCTGATACTTCTATCAGAACAATCCAGAAGAATGCAGGAGATGAGCAAGATGTATGCAAGTATAGGTGCGGGCATGGAGAATATGTTCCCTTCTGAGGAAACTTTGGTTATTAATCGAAATAGTAAACTTGTAAAGGCGTTAGTTGATAGTATTGACGATGAGGGAAAGAAGGAAGAGCGTGAATTAATAGTAAAACATATTTATGATATAGCACTTCTAAATAATAAGCAAATGGAGCCCGATGAATTATCTGCATTTGTGGAACGTAGCATTAATCTGATGGAAAAATTAGTATAATTAAGGTGGGGACTATGGAAAGATTAAAACAACAAATTTCATTTATACTGGAAATCGATAAGCTCAAGACTATATATAGGCAATCATTGATAACTGATAAATCCCGTTATGAAAATGATGCAGAACACTCGTGGCACCTTGCAATTATGGCGTTCTTACTTGCTGAGCATGTGGAAGAAGAAGTTGATATATTAAAAGTTATAAAAATGGTTCTAATGCATGATTTGGTTGAAATTGATGCAGGTGACACCTATTGCTATGATGAAAAGGCTAAGTTAGATAAGAGGGAGAGGGAAGAAAAATGCGCAAAGCGTATATTTGAAATGCTCCCCAAAGAACAATGCCAAATGATGTATGACCTTTGGGAAGAGTTTGAGCTAATGGAGACTCCTGAGGCAAAGTATGCAGCCGCACTGGATAGACTTCAACCTGTTCTTTTAAATTATACAGCTGATGGAAAGTCCTGGAAGGATCATGGGATTTTCTTAGATCAAGTCATAGAAAGAAACGGTAGAATAAAGGATAGTTCAGAAAAGATTTGGAAATATGTAGAGGATTTACTTCAGGACGCAGTAAAACAGGAATATCTTATGGAAAGATAGATCGATTAATAAAATAAAGAATATTTTTGACGCAGTATGTGCATGCTGTTTCTAAGTTGTGTTTTTCAAAACCAAAGGATTACAGCATGCACTTCACTCTCCACAGTTAAAACTGGGAGTTATACGACTAAATATGGTAAAATGAACAGTAGTTTAGGCATATGGCAAATGAAGACAGGGAAACAGAATACAACATGCACGCAAAACAAACTAAAATTTGGGCATATGCCAAATGCTGACAGGGAAACACAACTTTTTTAAAATTTCTTAAATTCGATATTGACAAAGATAGAATGCTACTGTATTATATTAATTGTTCGCCTTACGGCAATAAAAATTATGGGAGAGTTCCCGAGCGGCCAAAGGGGGCAGACTGTAAATCTGTTGCTGATAGCTTCGGTGGTTCGAATCCACCTTCTCCCACCAAATACGATGTGTAGAACAACACATCGTATTTTTTTTAAAAAATTATGTAAAGAATTAGGTCTATAGGTCTTAATATTTAAGTTATTCCACAAAATAAATATATATAGTTATACTTAAGCATTGTACAATGAACTTAGATATGTAACATGTCAAAAGTTATAGCAACACAATTGAATAAGTAGTTGAATTGATTTTGTTTAGTGAGGTTGTTTAAATGTCATACGATATAGTCATCATTGGAGCCGGACCAGCCGGATGCACTTTAGCACGTATTTTAGATAAAAGCTATAAAGTTTTACTTCTTGATAAAAGGGATGTTACTGCTAATAACTGTAATTCCAAATGTTGTGGTGGGTTATTAGCACCAGATGCGCAGAAAATTATAGGTTCCATGGGGATGTCTGTGCCCGCAGCTCTTTTAGTTGATCCTCAGCTTTTTTTAGTCAGAACAATGGATTTTGATAATAAAATTGAACGTTATTACCAACGTTTCTATTTTAATATGGATCGCCTTGCTTTTGAGCAATGGCTTCTTTCTAACATACCCAATAATGTTGATTTAGCGTTGAATTGTACATTTAAATCATGTAAAAGTACACCAACTGGTATTCAGTTTACTTTTACATACAATGGGAAGACTTACGAAGAAAATACACGGCTAATAGTGGGTGCAGATGGCGGAAATTCAATGGTAAGAAAGAATTTGTTCCCTGATAAAAAAATGCCGGACAATTATGTTGCTATACAAGAATGGTTTGAAACAGAAACACAATTACCGTGGTATGGTGCCATTTTTGATTCAACTATTACAGACTTTTATTCTTGGACAATAACAAAAGGAAATGTATTGATAATTGGTTCTGCTTTAGAAAAGAATAATCTGGCCCTTGATAGGTTTAAAATGTTAAAAATGAAGCTTAGAGATAGAGGATTAACCTATGGAAAGAAAATAATGCGCGAAGGGGCTTTTATATACAGACCCCGCCACACGTCATCTATAATAACAGGCAACAAGCATTGTGCTTTAGTGGGGGAGGCAGCAGGCCTTATTAGTCCAAGCTCAGCAGAAGGTATTAGCTTTGCAATGAGAAGTGCATATTACCTGGGCAATGCTTTGAACGAGGGAATTAATGGATTTCAGAAAGACTATTCAAAGAGCATCACTAAACTAAAAAGGGGTATTTACGCCAAAAATCTAAAGTGTCCGGCCATGTATAATCGATTCTTGCGTGGACTAGTTATGAAAAGTGGTATTCAATCTACTCAGACTTATTTTTAATATGGGTGATATTTAATAAGAAAACATCGCAAAAGCCTTTATTTTAGCATTTTGCGATGTTATGATTTAGTAGCGATGTTA
>JAAYPS010000030.1 GCA_012519655.1 Clostridiaceae bacterium
CAATCAATATATTGGTAAAGTGGTATTCTGGTGCTTGTAATATTTTTGATTTATATTTGTGAATAGCATTAAAAGTAACCGTCCCATAAAAGACTTTTCGATGTATCCTTAATAAAGAGAAGCTGTACAATATGTGTTGGTAAATCCTCATACATAACCACAACATATCGTACAGCGGTACTTAAACTTTTAGCATCGTAAAATGCCCATGTAACTATAATTATATTGTACTGCGATATTCAAAATTAAATATATCGCAAAATGCCAAATAAAGAAACGATTTCACATCTGTTAGTCTATATAAAGATCGATATATGAACTCAATATGAACTCGTTTAATCCAGGTAGTCTTTAAGTTTTTTACTTCTGCTAGGGTGTCTAAGTTTTCTTAATGCCTTTGCTTCAATCTGACGTATTCTTTCACGTGTTACATTGAATACCTTACCAACTTCTTCAAGAGTCCTAGCTCTTCCATCATCAAGCCCAAAGCGTAATCTTAAGACCTTCTCTTCCCTTGGAGTTAAAGTATCTAATACATCTATCAGCTGTTCTTTTAATAGGGTAAATGCTGCATACTCAGCAGGCGCTGGCGCCTCATCATCTGGAATAAAATCACCAAGATGGCTGTCTTCTTCTTCGCCAATTGGCGTTTCAAGAGAAACAGGTTCTTGAGAAATCTTCATAATTTCTCTTACTTTATCCTCAGTCATGCCCATTTCTTCTGCAATCTCTTCAGGAGTTGGCTCTCGTCCCATTTCTTGTAGTAGCTGTCTTGATACTCTGATCAACTTATTTATCGTCTCTACCATATGAACTGGTATACGTATTGTTCTGGCCTGATCGGCTATTGCACGAGTAATTGACTGTCTAATCCACCATGTTGCATATGTGCTAAATTTAAAACCTTTTTTATAATCAAACTTCTCAACTGCTTTAATTAAGCCAAGGTTTCCTTCCTGAATTAAATCCAGGAATAGCATACCTCTTCCTACATATCTTTTGGCAATGCTTACTACAAGGCGTAAATTCGCTTCAGCAAGTAGCCTTTTTGCCTCTTCATCGCCTTCTTCCATTCTCTTTGCGAGCTCTACCTCTTCATCAGCCGTTAATAGGGGAACTTTGCCTATTTCTTTTAAATACATTCTGACAGGATCGTCCACAGTAACGCCCTCAGGAATGCTCAATTCCGGGCTTTTTTCTAGTTCCTCTTCATCAATTTCATCGTCGGTATCACTTTCTGGTAATATATCAATTCCCATATTCTCAAGAGCCGCATAAATTTTCTCGATCTTTTCAGGGGGTAGGTCGATGTTTTCAAAGGCATCAATAACTTCTTTAAATGTGAGCATACCTTTTGCTTTACCCTCTTCTGTTAAATCACGCAAAATAGCTGAAGGCTCTTTTTTTGCACTCTTAGTCTTTTCATCTTTTTTGTCTGTAGCCTTATTTTTTGATGAAGAAGTCTTCTTCGCTTTAGCAGAAGAACTCTTTTTCTTTTTTTTACTTTCTTTACCCGATGCTTTAGTTTCAGCAATTGGTTGATTTTCCTCAGTGCTCAAACCTATATTTTCAGTAATTTCCTTATTTTCATCTTTACTCGATGATGTAACCCCGGCAGTGGGTTCATTGTTCTTAATTCCTTTACCTGCCATTTATCTATTCCGCCTCTCGTTTTGTCAATGGTATTTATCTTCGTTTAGCTATATTTCTAATAATAATCTGAAGTTGTTGTTGTAGTTGTTTTTTTTCCTCTACATTGGTAATATTCTTCAAACGCATTAAAATATCCTTTTTTTCTTCTTCTAATTTCAAAACTTCAAGTTTTTGGAGAATATCCTCAAGTGCTTTATCTGGCTCATCAAAATTGCATATTGTTTTGGACATATGAACAATGGATGATGCCCTCTCAGAGTCAAGCCTTGTAATATACTCCTCTAATGCAAAATCGCTACCTTCTTCCAATTTTTGATATAATATACTCGCCATTTCTTTGAGCGTATCATCTGAAAATTCTGAAGGAGGATACCTATCTGCGACTTTTTGATATAACTGGTTTTCACGACTTATCAACGCTAATAGCATTTTTTCATAGCGAGACATTTTATTCTCTTGTCTACGGATGGTATATGTTTTCACCGCACCTGTTAAGTCATTTTGTGCCGAATAAAACTCGTTGTTTTTCTGCTTGCGTCTTTTCTTCCTAAGCCGTCTTTCAACTTCAGCATGTAATGCATCTTCAGTAATATCGTAGTCTTGGGAAATTCTCTTAATAACCATTTCTCTTTCCAAAAAGTTGTCTTGTTCTGACAGAAGGTCAGCCACTCCATTTAAGAAAGCAAGTTTCCCTTCTGGATTGTCTTGAGGATGCATTTTTTTTAAAAGGCTAATCTTGTATTCTAAAAGTGATAATGCCCTATCGATCAAGTTTTTAAACTTTTTCGCTCCATTTCTCCTAATATATTCGTCAGGATCTTTTCCATCTGGAGTTTGGAGCACTTTCACACGACAGCCTAATTGTACTAGAATTTCAAGTCCCCTTTCTGTTGCCCTCTGCCCTGCTGTATCTGAATCATATGAAATAACTATCTCATCAGCATATTTTCTTAGTATTCTTCCTTGCATATTTGTCAGTGCTGTCCCAAGGGAAGCAACTGCAAAGTCAATGCCTGCTTGATGCAATGAAATAACATCCATATAACCTTCAACAACAAGTAGCTTGTTTTCAGTACTTTTCTTAGCAATATTCATACCGAACAATTCTCTACCCTTACTATAGCAAGGGGTTTCAGGTGAATTAATATATTTGGGTAAAGAGTCGTCCATAACTCGTCCTCCAAATGCTACAATGTTTCCGCGTATGTCGAATATAGGAAACATTATTCTACCTCTAAATCGATCGTTCAGTTTTCCATATTTATTTTTAATACTGAGTCCTGATTGAACTATTAATGACTCATCGAACCCTTTTCTCAGAAGGTAATCCGATAATAAAGTCCATTCATTGGGTGAGTATCCTAATCCAAAGCGTTTTATAATACTATTAGTTAAGCCTCTATTTTGTAGGTATTTAAGTGCCTCTCCTCCCTTTTCGCCTGCAAGGCATGAATAAAAAAATCGTGCAGCTTCTTTATTAATATTTAGAATGTTTTTCCGTGCCTCAATTCTTAATTGCTCGTCCCTATTATTTGATTCAGGTAATACTATTCCTGCTCTATCCGCAAGCAACCTCAAAGCATCGGGGAAATCAAGATTTTCAATATTCATAATGAAATGGAATACATTTCCTCCATTGTTGCAACCAAAACAATAATAGAACTGTTTTACAGGCTCAACACTAAAGGATGGTGTCTTTTCACGATGAAAAGGGCATAATGCAAAATACCCCCCTCCTTTCTTTTCAAGACGGATGTATTCAGACACTACTTCTACCAAATCATTGCTTAACCTTACTTCTTCAATTACATCTTCGGGATAATAGTTCATAGGCCCCCCAAAACACTATAATATCATATTCGACAAGTTTTCTTAAAATCCTTCTTAAAGTAAAAATTTTTTTAAGTATTTATGGTTTACTAAACATATAAATACTAATAATTAGTTATAGTTAAAATTATCCTTCATCCATCTTGCTGGTATGTAGATCAAGTTAAATACATTTACAGCATATCGATCGCTCATTCCAGCAATATAGTCACATACAACTCTATCAATCCCTTCTTCTTCAACCGTGTTGTAAAATTCATCGGGCAATCGCTCTGGTTCTTCCACCAATTTGGTATATAGCATTTTTATAAGATTCTCTGCTTTACTCTCTTCTGACTTTGCATCAGAGTCCACATATACATTGCTAAACATAAAATCCCGTAGCATATTAGTAGCTTTTTCGTAATCATCACTCATTATTATTTCATTTTTCCCAACACTGTTTTCAACAATATTTACAATCATATTGTTAATTCGTTCACTTGATGTATTTCCAAGTACTTTAAGACAGCTTTTAGGAAGTTCTTTTTCTGAAAGAATACCGCCCCTGATAGCATCTTCAATATCGTGATTTATATAGGCGATCCGGTCTGCGTATCTTACTATACGACCTTCAAGAGTGGCTGCTAATTTACTTCCTGTATGGCATAGAATACCATCGTACACTTCATAAGTTAAATTTAGTCCTTTACGATTTTTTTCTAAGTTCTGTACAACTCTAACACTTTGCTCATTATGTCGGAAACCCAAAGGACAAATTTCCTTAAGAATACGCTCACCTGCATGTCCAAATGGAGTGTGCCCTAAGTCATGCCCTAATGCAATAGCCTCTGTTAAATCTTCATTTAAACGTAAACTTCGAGCAATGGTTCTTGCAATTTGCGAGACTTCTAGAGTATGTGTCAGTCTGGTTCTATAATGATCTCCTTCAGGTGAAATAAAAACCTGGGTTTTATGCTTCAAACGCCTGAAAGCTTTTGAATATATGATTCTGTCCCTATCTCGTTGAAATTCTGTTCTTGTATTACATTTTGTTTCTGGGTTTTTCCGTCCTTTTGTTTTTGATGATAAAGTAGCAAAAGGAGAGAGCGTTTTTTCCTCAATTCGTTCAGTTTCCTCACGAATCACCATAAAACCACCTCGATTACTAATATATATTCCCATAAAAACTAACTTGTAAAAAAGTATTTTCAACTAGAAGCAGAATTTAAGCATTTCGATATAAATGATACATCAATATCATTATGGATGTTACATACTATGTGAATATTAAACAATTATAAGTAAAAGAAAGCAGATCATTTTAAGTATCGGAAAAAAGGACAGTTTTGTGTACTGTCCTTTAGAACTTTGTTTTGCACATATTAGAATTTACTTGATCGCGGATAAACAATCCCTACAAATGTGTTTTCTTTTATATACTACCATATCGTCAGATGCCTGGTTGCAAAACAAACAACGCGGAACATATTTACCAAGTACTACATTCCTTTCATCGTCAATAAACATCTCCATACTGTCACCAACGTTAATACTTAATTGTCTTCTAAGAGATTTTAGCAGAACAATACGGCCAAGAGCATCTAACTTTCTGACATATCCTGTTGCTCTCACGAGAACCCCCCCTAATTATTTAATTACAATACTATGACATTATTACTAATATTGTAAAATGTCTCATTCTATATTATATAACCCATCTGTTAAATCTACCAAAAATGAGACTAAAGGTCAAGGATATGCCAATACTAATTATATCACTTTTTTAACCATGACATCATCTTTCTAAGTTCTTTACCCGTTTTTTCAAGTTGATGTTCTGATTCTTTTCTTCTTGTTGCAAGAAGTTTTGCTCTGCCACCAGACTTATTTTCAGTGATCCATGTGGAAGCAAATGTACCGTCCTGTATTTCGGAAAGAACCTGTTTCATAGCTTTTCTGCTTTCTTCGGTTATTATTTTCTTCCCAGTTACATAATCTCCATATTCTGCAGTATCACTTATAGAATAACGCATATATTCAAATCCACCTTCGTATATAAGGTCTACTATAAGTTTCATTTCATGAATACATTCGAAATACGCACTTTCTGGTTGGTAACCAGCTTCTACAAGTGTTTCAAAACCAGCTTTCATCAATTCAGTAACACCACCGCATAAAACAGCTTGCTCACCAAAAAGATCAGTTTCGGTCTCTTCTTTAAATGTGGTCTCTAAAATACCTGCTCTTCCTGCACCAATACCGGCTGCATATGCTAACGCATATTCACGTGCTTTTCCGCTATAATCTTGATGAATTGCTATTAATGATGGTACACCTCGCCCCTCAACATATTGTGAGCGTACTGTATGACCTGGTCCTTTAGGAGCAACCATTGCCACATCCACAAAATCCGGAGCTACTATCTGATTGTAATGGATATTAAATCCATGAGCAAAGAGTAATACATCCCCTTCCTCAAGGTTTTGCTCTATGCTTTCCTTGTATATGTCTGCTTGAACTTGATCTGGAGTAAGAACCATGATAATATCGCTGACTTTAACTGCTTCAGCAGTATCTAGCACATCAAGTCCTGCTTCTTGTGCCTTTGGGCGGCTTTTTGAGTTGGGTTTCAATCCTACCACAACTTTAACTCCACTTTCTTTCAAATTTAGAGCATGAGCATGCCCTTGGCTACCATAACCTATAATAGCTACAGTTTTATTTTCCAAAAGTTTTAGCTCACAATCACTGTCATAAAACATTCTTGCCATTAGTATCCTTCCTTTCAACTTTCTTTATCGTTAATTATGCAATTTTTGCCACGTTCTAAAGAGATAAGACCTGTACGAACATCTTCAATTATACCAAAAGGTCTGAGCATTTGTTGGATTGCATCAACCTTTTTTATACTACCAGAGGTCTCAATTGTAAGTGTTGTTTCAGATATATCAATTATATTAGCTCGGAATACTTCAGCTATCTGCATGATTTCCGAGCGAACGGTTGTATCTGCGTTAACCTTGAATAATGCCAGTTCACGGTGAACTGAGTCTTCAACATTAAGGCGTTTTATCTTTAATACGTCTATAAGTTTACTCAACTGTTTTTGTACTTGCTCAACTGTATTTTCATCACCTTCAACAACTATTGTCATTCGGGAGATGGTGGGGTCATCTGTCGCTCCAACTGCAAGACTATCGATATTAAATCCCCTTCGGCTGAAAAGTCCAGCTACTCTGGACAAAACGCCTGCATGGTTATTTACCAAAACCGACAGAATATTTTTCATACAGGATACCTCCTTTTATTTACACTAACCTTATAACGTTTTGTGTATTTCGATGCTAAAAATAAATTCCGATGTACAATATATTGCAGCAGTATTGGGCATCTTGTGATGTTCTTATTGTGTAACTCCGTGGAGTATATTGTAGCTGTATGGCCTTTTCTTTTGCAATATTAAATGAATTATTATTATGGTTAATCGAAAAAGCTTATATAAAGTTTTATTCTAAAATAGCACCCTTGTCTGCTGAGGATACAAGCCTTGAATATCGAGCTAAATACCCTTTCTTAATTCTTGGCTCTGGAGCTTTCCACTCAACCATTCTTTCTTCAAGTTGTTGCTTTGATAAATTAACATTTAGTTTTCCATCGGGTATGTCTATTGTGATAATATCTCCATCCTTAACTGCTGCAATAGGCCCACCTTCCATAGCTTCAGGTGAAACATGTCCTATTGATGCACCTCTGGAGGCTCCAGAAAACCTTCCATCTGTTATCAATGCCACATCCTTATCTAGCCCCATACCAGCGATGGCCGATGTTGGTCCAAGCATTTCGCGCATTCCAGGACCGCCTTTAGGGCCTTCATATCGAATGATTACTACATCCCCTTTGTTTATTCTACCACCATAAATAGCATCAATGGCCTCATCTTCAGAATTAAAAACCCGAGCAGGACCAGTGTGTTTTAGCATTTCGTTAGCAACAGCAGAACGTTTTACAACTGCACCATTTGGTGCTATATTGCCCTTTAAAACTGCTATTCCGCCTGTTGGACTGTATGGATTGTCTATGGGTCTTATTACATCTGTATCTTTTACTTCAACATTTTCAACATTTTCATCAACTGTTTTGCAAGTAACAGTAATAAGCTCTAAATGTAACAGATTTTGCTTTGTTAATTCTTTCATTACAGCTTGGACTCCTCCAGCCATGTATAAGTCCTGAACATGGTAAGGGCCGCTTGGAGCAAGCTTGCAAAGATTCGGTACCCTTGAACTTATAGTGTTAATCATCTCTAAGTTTAGCTCAACTCCTGCTTCATGAGCAATTGCTGGTAAGTGCAGAACTGAGTTTGTAGAACACCCCAGTGCCATATCAACAGCTAAAGCATTTTCAAAGGCCTCTGGTACAAGTATATCGGATGGTTTAATATCCTTTTCAACAAGCTCCATTATTTTCATTCCTGCTTGTTTTGCAAGTCGAATTCTTTCTGCATAAACAGCTGGGACAGTTCCATTACCAGGAAGACCCATCCCCAATACTTCAGTAAGGCAATTCATTGAATTAGCTGTAAACATTCCAGAACATGAGCCACAACCAGGGCAGGCATTGTTCTCATACTCAGCCACATCTTCCTCTGTTATTGCTCCAACTTTAAAAGAACCAACTGCTTCGAAAACACTATTCAAATCTAATTGAGTTCCATTCTTATTTATTGATAACATAGGGCCACCACTAATGAAGATCGATGGTACATCAACCCTTGCTGCAGCCATGAGCATACCTGGAACTATTTTATCACAATTTGGAATAAATACCATACCATCGAAACTATGAGCTATTGCCATTGACTCACAAGAATCAGCAATTAATTCTCTACTTGCAAGGGAATATTTCATACCTTCGTGCCCCATTGCGATACCATCACAAATACCTATACATCCGAACTCTACAGGGGTTCCTCCTGCCATACGAATTCCTGTCTTTACAGCTTCAGCAATCTTATCTAAATGTATATGACCAGGTACAATCTCATTTACAGAATTGACTACACCTATTAGCGGTCTTTGAATCTCTTCGTCAGTATATCCCATAGCTTTAAAAAGACTTCTATGAGGAGCTCTCTCAATACCCTTTTTAATGATATCACTTCGCATAAGTTCACTTCCTTTATTTGGACATTTCGTAACAATTCAACACATCAAGTAAATATTAACTCGTCTATACCTTTGCCAGGCGGTACAATAGGTAAAACCCTTTCATCTATATCAATTGTAAAATCAATTACAACAGGCACATCTTTAGAAGACAACGCCTTATCTATTGCGGCTTCAATATCTTGCTTTTTATCAACTCTTATACCTATTGCACCATATGCTTCGGCCAGTTTTACAAAATCAGGGCCTCTGTTCAATGTTGTTTGTGAGTACCTTTTATCATAAAACATAGTCTGCCACTGACGAACCATTCCAAGTGTTCCATTATTAAGTACAGCAATGATAATTGGCAGTTTATAATGAACTGCTGTTGCTAGCTCATTACAATTCATTCTAAAACTCCCATCACCTGCAAAACTAATAACTTTACTGTCTGGCTTAGCCATCTGTACTCCAATGGCTGCCCCTGTTCCATAGCCCATGGTTCCCAAGCCTCCAGAAGTAATAAACTGTCTAGGGAAACTGAAGTTGAAATGTTGTGCTGCCCAAAGCTGATTTTGTCCAACTTCTGTAGTAATATATGCATCGGGAGCTTTTTGGCAAAACTTATCTATAATGTACGATGGAAATAATTGACCATCGTCAGGAAAAACAAGTTCAAACTCCTTAATCCATTGTTTAACAGTTTCAGCCCATTCAGATTTAGAAACTTCTTTGGTGTATTTAAGGATTCCTGTTAATATCTCGTCTACATTACCTGTAAGAGGATAGTGAACATATATGTTTTTATTTATTTCAGCTGGATCAGCATCCATATGCATTATTTTTGCATTGGGGGCAAAGCGTTTCAAATCACTTATTACTCGATCGCTAAACCTTGCACCAATATTAATTAATAGATCACACTCTGAAACTACTTTATTTGATACTCTTGACCCATGCATTCCAACTAGACCTGTATACAATGGATTTGATTTAGAGATCGAGCTGGTTCCCATTAATGTTGTAGTTACAGGAATTTTTAACTTATTTGACAATTCAGATACCAAATCAGTAATATTGGCAATGATTGTTCCTCCGCCTGCCACAATTATAGGTTTTTCTGCTACTTGAATAGCTTTCGCAGCTTCTTCTAAATCTTTCTCTGTGAAGTAGTTTTTTATAGAAAGATCAAGTCTGCTTTTACCATCAAAAGGAATGAATTCAGCTTTATTTGAAGTAACATCTTTACATATATCCACCAAGACTGGGCCAGGCCTTCCTGTTTTGGCAATCTCGAAAGCCTTACGTATGGTTTCTGCTAGCTTATTTACATCTTTGACAAGAAAATTGTGTTTTGTAATGGGCTCAGTTATTCCTGTAATATCAACCTCTTGAAAAGAATCTCTTCCTATCAAGTTAGAACTTACCTGACCTGTTATTGCAACAAGTGGTATTGAGTCCATATATGCAGTTGCAATGCCCGTTACAAGATTAGTTGCTCCAGGACCTGATGTTGCAATACATACCCCAACTTTACCCGATGCCCTTGCATAGCCATCAGCAGCATGGGAAGCACCCTGTTCATGAGAAGTTAAAATATGCTTTATACTCTTACCCTTTTTGTATAGCGAATCATATATGTTCAAAACTGCGCCACCGGGATATCCGAATATAGTATCCACCTTTTGTTCTTTTAAGCATTCTATGACTATATCTGCACCTGTTAATTTCAAATGATCACTTCCTTTCTGTTCAATTTAATCTCAAATTTTACTCGCAACTGCATCTCCCATTTCGTCACAACCAATGATTTTTGCATTTTCAGTTGCTATGTCCAATGTCATAAACCCTTCTTCAAGTACTTTTAGTACTGCATCCTCAATTGCTCTTGACTCTTCTTCCATATTAAAGGAATATTTGAGCATCATTGCAACAGATAAAATAGTTGCTAGTGGATTTGCTTTATTTTGCCCTGCAATATCCGGCGCTGAGCCATGTACAGGTTCATAAAGACCAACACCAGAGCTATCTAAACTTGCTGAAGGTAGCATACCAATAGAGCCTGTAAGCATAGAAGCCTCATCGGACAAAATGTCCCCGAACATATTTCCTGTAACAATAACATCAAACTGTTCTGGTTTTATTACAAGCTGCATAGCAGCATTATCAACATACAAATGGTTTAATTCCACATCGGGATATTGCTTCGAAACATCTATTACTATTTCTCTCCAAAAGCGCGAAACCTCAAGGATATTTGCTTTATCAACTGAAGTTACTTTATTATTTCTTGTCCTGGCTATTTGAAATGCAAGATGTGCTATGCGCTCAATTTCGGACTTTTTGTATGTCATTGTATCATAGGCAACAGGTTCTCCATCTCTTGTTGTTCTGCCTCTTTCACCAAAATAAATGCCACCTGTTAGCTCACGCAAAACTAAAATATCCAAACCATCTCCAATAATTCTGTCTTTTAGTGGACTTGCATCTTTAAGCGGAGCAAATATTTTCGCTGGGCGAAAGTTTGCAAACACACCAAGTCCAGAACGTATTCCTAAAAGACCTGCTTCTGGACGTTTATTTAGTGGAAGGCCATCCCACTTATCTCCTCCAACTGCACCCATAAGAATAGCATCTGAGCTTTTACATATGGAGAGGGTTTCACTCGGCAGTGGTTCCCCTGTTTTGTCTATAGCTACTCCACCTATATCCGCATAAGTATATTCAACTTTGAAGCCATATACATCTGATACTTTGTCCAATACCTTTATGCCCTGGCGAATTACTTCCGGGCCTATTCCATCCCCAGGTAATACAGCAACTTTATATGATTTCATATTAGCCTCCTATTTTCGCATTCTCGCACAAGCCATCATTGAGTTTTGATATGTTCCATTAACCCGCCTGAATTTATTATGTTTTGTATAAATTTAGGAAAAGGCATAATTTTATATGTTTTCTCATTACTATAGTTAAATATCGTACCATTTTCAAGATCAATTTCAAGTTTATCCCCTTCATTTGCATCTTCAACACATTCTGGGCATTCTATAATTGGTAAGCCGATATTAATAGAGTTTCGGTAAAAAATACGTGCAAAGCTCTTTGCTACAACACATGAAATACCTGACTCTTTTATAGTAATGGGAGCATGTTCCCTTGAAGAACCACAACCAAAATTTTGCCCGCCTACTATAATGTCTCCTTTTTTAACCCTCGAGACAAAGCTTGGATCAATGTCTTCCATACAATGCTTAGCTAATTCTTTATAGTCCGATATATTTAAATACCTTGCAGGAATTATTACGTCGGTATCAATGTTGTCGCCGTATTTTAATACTTTACCAATATAATTCATAGCATTCACCTTCCCTTTTAATATTTCAATCTTAGTTAACCATTTAATTGCTTTTTAGGTTATTGTATGCCTATAACATAACTGACTCAGGACTGGAGATTTTGCCTGTTATCGCTGAAGCTGCAGCAACAGCAGGGCTTGCTAGATAAACTTCGCTATTAACATGCCCCATCCGACCAACAAAATTTCTGTTTGTTGTGGAAACAGCACGTTCACCTTCTGCTAATATTCCCATATGCCCTCCAAGACATGGTCCGCATGTTGGTGTACTAACGGCACATCCTGCATCAATGAAGATATCAAATAAACCCTCATGCATACATTGCTTCCAAATCTTTTGTGTTGCGGGGATTATTATACATCTGACATTGTCGTTGACTTTTTTTCCTGCAAGAATTTTTGCGGCAATCCTCATATCTCCAATTCTACCGTTTGTACATGATCCTATAACTACTTGATCTATGGGTATATCTTCAATCTCATCAATAGTTTTTGTATTTTCTGGAAGACTTGGAAAAGCTACAGTAGGTTTTATTTTACTAAGTTCAATATTAATTTCATCAACATAATGTGCATCTTCGTCGGGTTTAAAAACTTCATAATGTTTAGTTGAATGCCCTTGGATATATTGCATTGTTTCGTTATCAACTTCAAAGATACCATTCTTAGCACCAGCTTCAATCGCCATATTTGCTATGGTAAACCTGTCATCCATTGTTAAAAATTCCAGACCATCTCCGGTAAACTCCATTGATTTGTATAATGCACCATCAACACCGATAAGACCGATTATATGCAAAATAATATCTTTCCCGCTAACCCATTCTGAAGGTTTTCCGGTTAAAGTAAACTTAATAGCTTCTGGTACTTTTAGCCATACTTCACCAGTAACCATTGCTGCAGCCATATCAGTACTACCCACGCCAGTGGAAAATGCGCCAAGTGCTCCATAGGTACATGTATGTGAATCTGCACCTATAACAAGATCACCTGCTGTAACTAAACCAAGTTCAGGTAATAGAGCATGTTCGATGCCCATCTGACCAATTTCGAAAAAGTTTGATATCTCCATTTTTTTAGCAAATTCACGCATCAGCTTAACTTGCTGTGCTGACTTAATATCCTTATTTGGAGTAAAGTGGTCAGGGACCAATGCAATTTTTTCTTTGTCAAAAACTCTGTCAACGCCTGCTTTTTCAAACTCCTTTATGGCAACTGGAGCTGTTATATCATTTCCTAAAACCATATCCACTTTTGCAGATATGAGCATACCCGGTGTAACATTGTCATGGCCCGAGCTTCTTGCCAATATCTTTTGAGTCATAGTCATTCCCATTTGCGACACCTCTCTTTAATAATAGAATTATTTTTTTACAAGTTTCACTAAAACTAACAATTCAGTTTAGTAAAAGTATATTTGGTTACAAAGTATAGTTAGTTAATTATGCCTTAATGTTTCATAAAGTATATAAAACTTTATAGATGTAGTGCATCTTATCTACTATTATACAGTAGCGAAAAAATTACGCTTCAGTTATTTTACTTTGGTTGAAATAAAAATTATTGTTTCTTGCTTTATTTGACTCACCCATTTTTTAAGGGCACAGTTTCATGTGGTTTTCATCATGAGGAAGTGGATATGGTGTATTATTAGAAACAGGTGTAACTAAAGTATAAAGTAAAATGCTTAGGTTTTATGGTATTTTGACAGCAAACAATGTATTGCAACTGCTATAATCATTATGTTACAATAACGTTAATTATTTAGCATTATCATATTAAATTCACTACAATAAGGAAGTTAGTAAATTTTATTTATGTATGGGGTTATTCGGAGGATTTTTCATGACTAGGACAAACAAGATAGGTCTTTTTTCTTGCATTATCATATTTCTTATGTTTTTTTCAGCATGTACTACCAGCGAAAAGTTAACTGTTTTTGAAGTTTCTCCAACATCATCATCACTAATATCCCCTACCTCTATCGCGACTGCCGTCCCTACTCAAGAGCCTGTCGTACTACCAACAAAAACAACGGCTTCCATTCTTTCAGCAGGCGATGTAATAATGCATGATGCCCTTATTAGATCCGGGAAAGGCGAGAACGGATTATATAATTATAATAGTATATTCACAAGAGTTAAACCTTATATTGAAGAAGCTGATTATTCTATTATTAGCTTTGAAGGAGCTTGTATGGAAACTGATGATAATTATACGGGGTATCCTTTATTTAACGCACCTCCAGATATAATTTCTGCTTTTTCACATGCCGGTTTCGATATGGTTAACAATGGTAATAATCACTGTCTTGACAGAGGACTTGCTGGGCTATTAGAGACAAGAAGTATTATCAAGCAGAAAAATATGCAAGTTATTGGTACATTTAATGATTTTACTGAGCCCCGTCATAAAATTCAGGATTTGAATGGCATTAAGGTTGGTATTCTCAGTTATACATATGGTTGCAATATGAATGAAAACCGCTTAACTGAAGAAGAACGAAATAAGCATTTGAGTCTTATAGACAAAGATAAAATTCAGAACGAAATAGAAGTCCTATCTCCTCTTGTAGATTTAGTTGTAGTTCTTATGCACTGGGGTACTGAATATCGCCTCGATCAAAGTAAAGAACAGATGGAACTTGCAGACTTAATCTTTCAATCAGGAGCTGATATTATTCTTGGTTCACATCCTCATGTTGTTGAGCCTTCGGAAATTCGTCAGATAGATGGTGAAACTAAATATGTAATCTATAGTATGGGTAATTTCTTATCAAACCAAATTGGTGGTGAAAACCCCAATGCCAGAAATAACGACTTTACTCAAGAAGGTGTTATGGTATCTTTTGAAATAGAAAAGGATTTAATATCTGAAAAGACTCGTATCATATCTGTAAAACATATACCAACATGGATTCATCGATTCACTGAGGACAATATTTACAAATACTCAATTGTTCCAATTCCTTCATTAGATGATGAAGTTTTCAATGAAGCCGATGCAAAATTAGCAGAAAAACTAATAAGTTCTTACAACAGAACAATGGAAAAGATGCAAGAGTACCCTGCATCTCAATAACCACAACACAAGGGGACGGTTCTTTTGTGTTATTTAGCACAAAGGGACGGTTCTTTTGTGTTATTTACATTATCATCTCAAGTTCCTAAAGGAACATCTAGGAGTTTAGCTAGCTAAAGTTTATATTTGTTTGATTTTGCTACATATATAACACAAAAGAACCGTCCCTCTGTGTTCTCTGTGTTCCTTGTGTTCTATTTCTTACCTATCCTCTTCAAACGAATATCCGCATGATTCATCACTACAAGTATATTTGATTTTATTTTTCCAATACTTGCTTGTCATAAAATTATTACATTTTGGACATTTCTTATCAGAAGCCATTTCCCAGGAAGAGAAATCACAGGTTGGGTAATTTTCACAACTTAAGTAGTTTCTATTTTTTCTTGTTTTCTTAATGTATATTTTTCCACCACATTTAGGGCATGTAACGCCTGCATCATTTAATATGGGTTTTGTATTTCTACACTCTGGAAAACCCGGACAGGCTAAGAATTTGCCATACCTGCCAAGCTTTACAACCATATTACGTCCGCATTTTTCACAAATCTCATCTGTTTCCTCAACAGGTAATTCTATTTTACTTATCTTTTCTTCGGCAGATTTAAGTACTTCGCTAAATGGACCGTAAAATTGCTGAAGCAAATCCTTCCATTTAAGCCTTCCTTCTTCCACTGAATCAAGCTGATTTTCCATATCAGCGGTAAAATTTATATTAACAATATTTTTAAAATGCTCTTCCATTAAATTGTTTACTATTATACCCAGTTCTGTGGGAAGAAGGTTTCTTTTATCCTTTACAACATATCCTCTTGAAATAATTGTACTAATTATTGGAGAATAAGTACTCGGACGTCCTATACCATTTTCTTCAAGAAATTTTACTAATGTTGCTTCTGTATATCTTGCAGGGGGCTGAGTAAAATGCTGTGTAGGCTTTATTTCTTTAGGTGTTACTTTTTCTCCCTCAATTAGTTCAGGAAGTAAACCTTCTTTTTCGGAATTATTATCCGAGTCATCATTTTCTTCATCTTTACCTTCTTCATAAAGCACCAGAAATCCTTTAAAAGTAATTCTTGATCCTGATGCCCTAAACAAATATTCACCAGCTGAAATATCTACCGACATGGTGTCATATATGGCCGGTTCCATTTGGCTGGCAATAAATCTATCCCAAATCAACTTATATAGTCTATATTGGTCTCTGGTAAGCGAACCCTTAACTCGTTCTGGTGTAAGATTTAGCATTGTAGCTCTTATAGCTTCGTGTGCATCTTGTGATGCAGACTTGGTTTTAAATACTCGTGCTTTACCAGGCAGGTATTTTTCTCCATAGTTATTTAAAATAAATTCTCTTGCTCCATTTAATGCATCATCGGTTATACGCACAGAATCTGTACGCATATAGGTAATTAATCCAACAGAGCCCTCTCCTTCAACTTCAACACCTTCATATAATTGTTGAGCTATCATCATTGTTTTTCTGGTTGTGAAACCCAACTTACGAGCAGCCTCTTGCTGAAGTGTGCTGGTTATAAATGGTGGTGCAGGAGTACGCCTTTTTTCACCATGCTTAACTTTGCTAATAACAAATTCTTTGTTTTCAAGACCATGTAAAACTTTATCAACATCTTCTTTGTTCTTAAGCTTAACTTTTTTGCCTGATGAACCATGGAATCTTGCAGTAAACGTTTTTTTGTCGGTTTTACTTAATAAAGCTTCAATATTCCAGTATTCTTCAGGAATAAATTCTTCTATTTCGCGTTCTCTGTCGCATATTACTTTTGTTGCAACAGATTGAACCCTACCTGCACTTAGTCCTTTTTTTACGTTCTTCCACAGAAGTGGACTTATTTGATAGCCAACAATTCTGTCAAGAATACGCCTTGCTTGTTGTGCGTTCACAAGATCCATATCTATTTCACGTGGTGACTTTACTGCTTGCACAACCGCCTTTTTTGTTATCTCATTAAAAGTCACTCTACATTTTTTATCACTATCTATATTGAACAGGTTTGCAAGGTGCCAGGAAATAGCTTCTCCTTCCCGATCAGGGTCAGTTGCAAGAAACACTTTATTTGCATTTTTTGCTTCTTTTTTTAAATCAGAGATTAACTCACCTTTCCCTCGAATATTAATGTACTTTGGCTCAAAATTATTCTCTATATCTACACCAATACGGCTTTTTGGAAGATCTCTTACATGCCCCATTGAAGCTTTAATTTTGTAGTTTGACCCTAAGTATTTCTTTATAGTTTTAGCCTTTGCAGGGGACTCAACGATCACTAGATACTTAGCCATTCTTATCCTCCGTTTCTATTGTTGGTCTTTAATTTGATATGGTATCACTGATATTTTATTTTGTAAACTATTTTTATATGTAATACAATCGTTTTGTATATAACAAATACACATCCAAATGTGTATAATTGAACTTACCCGATGTAATTATTCTTTAGGCATTTGTCTTCCATCATGACGCACTTCGTAATTCTCTCTTATTATTAGTTCTGATATAGGTACGGGATTTAATCCTTTTTCACGTATTATATCTATTACTTCACCTAAAACCTCTGTTGTATGTGCAGTATCATTATGAAACAATAAAATGTCACCGCTAGCAACTTTGGATATACGGTTTAGTATTGTTTCTTTGGTGATTCCGGGTTTCCAGTCTAAAGAATCCAACGACCATTGAATCGTATAATATCCGTTTTGCCGAGCTATAAATATAACAGTATCATTATAATCCCCATAAGGTGCACGAAACAAATCTGTTGTTTCCCCGGTAATATCTTCTATAGTTTTTGTACAATCCAGTATTTCATTTACCACCTTATCATTACTTAAAGCACTCATTTTAAAATGATTTTCGGAATGGTTCGCAAGATCATGCCCTTGCTCTACAATCATCTTCGTTTCTTCGGGATTTCTTCTTGCCCACTCCCCTACTACAAAAAATGTAGCTTTTACATCTTTTTCTTTTAATATGTTAAGAATTATTGGAATATCTTTCGCTCCCCATGCGCAATCAAATGTTATTGATACATTCCCATCACCATTTTCAACACTGTATATTGGTATTTGCCTGACTGAGCCACTAACCGTTATAACATCACCTTTTATTGCATAGAGTACTGCTAAACACAGCACTATGCATGATAATACTATTACTATTGTTCTCTTTCTAATGACAAGCATTATTAATCACCATAGTTTATTTTCTCATAATTTATATATGGCGATTAAGCTTTTTTATTCAACCTTTTTGTTTTATTTAAGGGTATTGTAAAAAGATATTGATTAGTGAAAATTGAAAGCATTATTGCTACTAATGAAATTATAGAAATTGCCCAGGTTGGATTTTTTGCTATACAAATAAAATATCATTTATTTCATAAGGTTTTTGTAATATTGCTCTTTTAACGCACAACGAAAGATACATAAGTCATTTATATCCAAAATTTAACTGTTTGTTTTGGTATATATATGGTTTACATGTAATTATATTATCATAAATCCGTATGGGTTTTAAATTACTTTAGTAATATTTTGTATAATCTATAATTATTAGTATAAGCGCTTAATAAGCAATATAATAATTTAATTAA
>JAAYPS010000031.1 GCA_012519655.1 Clostridiaceae bacterium
CCGGAGACTCGAACTCCGGACACCTTGATTAAAAGTCAAGTGCTCTACCGCCTGAGCTAGTGGGTCATATTTGGCTGGGATGGCAGGACTCGAACCTACGAATGCCAGAGTCAAAGTCTGGTGCCTTCACCAACTTGGCTACATCCCAATGCATCAGTCAGTTTCAGAAGTCGGAAACCGGATAGTTACATCTCAGCTTCCGCCCTCTTTTTTCTCTGACATATAATGGGGTGAATGATGGGATTCGAACCCATGGCCTCCAGAGCCACAATCTGGCGCTCTAACCAACTGAGCTACACCCACCGAAACTTACAAACGCAAGCCTCTCAGGGCTTTTTAAATACCCCCCGAAAAAAGACGCAAACTTATTTTATGACAGAACGGCATTCTTGTCAAGCAAAAAATATTGGTATTTTAAATTTTCTTACCGATATTCAGTGTTTTTTAAGGTAACATAACATTTCATTAGTTCACATAACATCGTATTTATGCGCTTTTCAGTTGTTTTAATTTTCACTGCAACTTAGGAAAAATAAAATATTTCATTTTTATTTTTCCACATAAAAACCTTTCTCTATACAAAGTTTTGCTCTGGCAGCTGTTTTTTCATCTGAATTAAGCTCATTTTTAATGAAATCCGGGTTACTTATAAAAAAATCTCTCATAAACTTATCAGGATCCTCAATATATTCCATTACCATTTTGTACTGGGATTGATCTATATATTTCTTCTGGTAAGCAATCCCAAATATCTCCTCATTTATACCTACAAGAGCATTGGACTTCACACTTAGCTTTTCAAGTAATTCGCTTCCTCCTTGCAGCCTGTCAATAATCACAAAGGAGTTTTTCATAGTACCATCTGCTATATTTATTACGGGAATCCAAGCGCGTTCATAACTTGAAGCACTTGTTATTAAATCCGCAATATGTAAAACCTTTGCACCCTTTAAACTGCCAAGTTTTTCGGATTTTTGATTTTCAAAGATATATGCATCCAAATCCTTAAAAATCGTTATATGGGGTTTGTTCAAAATTGATGCTACAGGTAGAGAAAAGAACCAGTCTCTCCTCTCGCCCCCCGATATATAATCATAGTCATCTTTAGGGACTGCATTATCAATTGACTTAACCAGCGCTTCGATGGTTGTTCTATATATAGTATCCTCATTGTAATTTTTCATAACCTGTTCGTGCAAAATAGCAGAACATTGTTGTTTTTTCTCTTTTACATTATCTATAAGCTCTAATAATGAATTAGCCTTTTGTTCACTTCCATACAGAAAGTGTGTATTTATATAATATGGCCCTATCTTCCCCGATGTATACCAGAAAGGTTTATTTGAAGGACAAACTCTAATGGCTTTTGTTTCAAAAAGTGCTTTGATTAATACATCTTTTATTGAATTCATATAATGCTCCTTTATTTCTTACCAAAATATTTCTCTTGATAATCTATATACCACTGCTGGTTTTCAAGTGTACTGGTTTCTTTGTCCAGATGACTTACATCTCCTTCTATCTGCACTTGAAATTGTCCATTTTCCACGCTTACAATGGTAACTGCGGTATTATCAAACCAAGGTATATTAATTATGTCTTTTAGCGGCATTCCTTTAAACCAGCATAATAGGACACGAATTGCTGTACCGTGGCTTACAATACAAATATTCTCACTATCTTCTTTTGAAATTATATCTAAAATAGCATTAATTTGTCTTTGCTGAAAGCTCTCCATGCTTTCACCTTCGGGCATTTGATGTATGTGGGGTCGGTTTTCCCATGTATCATATTCTTTGGGATAATCTATGGGTAAATCTTCCCAACGCATCCCTTCCCAAAGACCACCGTTAATCTCCTTGAGATCTTCACGCGAAATTATGGGAAGATTCTTTTGTCGCGAAATATACCCGGCTGTTTCCATTGTTCTTTTTAATATACTGCTATAAATAACATCAATCTTAGTATCCTTTAGTCTTTGAGCTACCTGTTTAGCCTGAAGATGGCCTCTTTCAGTGATGTTTTCGTCCGTCCAACCATGAAATTCTCGTATTTTATTACCTACCGCTTCAGCATGGCGGACAAATATCAATTTTTTCATTGTTATACCCTTTCTAAAAATCATATTTAATGAACGTTGTAATTATGCGACATCTTACTAAACTATTAATGCTTCGTTGATTTCTTGTACACTTCTAAAACCATGGTTTTCCATATACAGCTCAATTCCTTCCTTTACTTCAACCCAAACATTAGGATTTACAAAGCCCGCTGTTCCTACCATTATGGCCTGAGCGCCCGCTAATAAAAATTCAATAGCATCGTCAGCATTACATATACCGCCCATTCCGATTACCGGTATCTTAACCGAATTTGCAACCTGATATACCATTCGGACGGCAACGGGCTTCACAGCAGGGCCAGACAGTCCTCCAGTGATGTTTGCGAGTACTGGTTTTTTTGAATCTATATCTATTGCCATTCCCAAAAGTGTATTGATTAAACTTACGCAATCGGCTCCCGCATCTTCTGCAGCTTTTGCCATTTCTGTAATATCTGTAACGTTTGGGGTCAACTTAACAATAAGTGGCTTTTTACATACCTTTCTAACTGCAGAAGTAACTTGTAGAATACCTTGGGCCGTGCTGCCAAACAAAAGGCATCCTTGTTTTACATTAGGGCAGGAAACATTAAGTTCTATTGCATCTATATCTGCATCTGATAAAATCTCTACCATCGTGCAGTATTCTTCAACAGAATTTGCTGCCACATTCGCAATTATTGCTGTATCGTATTTCCTTATAAATGGAATTTCGTGCTCAATGAATGCGTGAACTCCTGGATTTTGCAGTCCTACACTATTTAGGATACCGGCTGGAGTTTCGGCAATTCGAGGTGGGGGATTGCCCTTTCTAGGTTCAAGAGTTAGTCCTTTTACAGATATCCCGCCTAATTTATTCAAGTCAAAATATTCACTGTATTCCCTTCCAAAACCAAAGGTTCCTGATGCTGCAATAACCGGGTTTTTAAGTCTTAATCCGGCAATATTTACTGATAAATCCAAAGATAAATCCTCCTTAAACTCTTGTAGTTTGTAATAAGTGAACTCTCAGTGTATTTGATAATATCTAATTAAATGTATTTGATAATACCTAATTAAAAAATAAGTCTTTCCGCAGGAAAAACAGGGCCATCCTTACACACATGCTCGTATTCGAAATCATCACCATGCTTTACTTTACATGCACATACAAGGCATGCTCCTATTCCGCAACCCATACGCTGTTCCATTGAGACCTCGCAGAATATACCCCTTTCAATACAAATCTCAGCAATTGATTTTATCATAGGCATAGGACCGCAGGTGTAAACTTTATCGGGTTTTTCTCTTTCAAGCCTTTCTAAAAAAGGCTTTGTAACCAGTCCATGTATACCATAACTTCCATCATCTGTTGTGATTATAACTTTGTCAGAAACTCTTTCAAATTCATTTTGAAGAACAATTGAATCCTTTGCTCTAAACCCAAGAAAAGAAGTTTTTTGCACATCAGTGCTTCTTTCAAGTAAGAAAAATAGTGGAAAAATACCTATGCCACCACCAACTACCCAAACTTTTTCGCCTTTTACAGGAAGAGTAAACCCTTTTCCTAGTGGCCCCATACAATCTATAAAATCATCACATTTTAGTCGCGATAATATGTCCGTACCCTTTCCCTTAACCATAAAAACAAAGTCAAATGTTCCTTCATAAGGATCAGTCCTTAAGATACTTATAGGCCGTCTTAAAAAGGCATCCAGACCATCACAACACTTAATATTAATAAACTGTCCTGGGACAGCACTTTTTGCAATTGTTTCTGATTTTAGCCTTACAAGAAAAATTTTTTCTGCAAGCATTTTTGTTTCCACAATTTTTAAATGATTACTCATACGTTTCCTCCAGTAGTAAAACTAGTTTTTTGATACCTAACCCCTTAGATTTCCCAAGACATTTGATACACTTAGTGTATCCAGCTCCATAAAAAATTCTCTTTCAAGTATCATGCCTAAATCATGGGCATCCGATGAAGAAATAAACTGTTTTTTGGAATACTCGGGGTACTTATTTAAAAATTCTTCTTTTGTAATATATCTTGACAGTTCCAAAGTGTTGAACTGTAAATCATCAGGTATTGTGCCTAAGTTTGAAATTATGCTAAATGATTGTCTGTCCACATGAGCGGGTATTGGCACTCCTCCTAAATCTCTAACTATTTCAGTGCAACTATACAAATCTAATTTGGTTGCTGTTGTTAATAAGTTTTTCACCTTCTTAACATGTCTGTCGTTCGAGTCCATAATCCATTGCGAGCCAAATATATCTTCTCTGTTTTTGATAACCACGTAATTTTCATCCAAAATTGATTGCATGTTAAAAACGCTTTCCAATGAGGGGAAGTAACAAAGCAGATGCACTTCCTCGCTAGTTTCAATCTCTATCCCGGGCAAAAATAACAAACCCAATTCGCTGGCTACTTTTGATATGGCTTCCAGATTCCCGGTGTGATTGTGATCACATACCGAAATTATATCGAGACCTTTAATCTTTGACATCCCTGCAATATTGTTAGGTGTCATATCATCATTTGCACAAGGAGAAAGAGTAGAATGAATATGTAAGTCAAAGGCGGCTTTAGTCATAGGTAACTCCACTTTTTTGTCGATAAAAATTAATGCAAATATCATAACTTCTATCTGAAGCTTGAACTATGACAACCTCCTTTTCCTGAGCTTTATTAATTGTATTCTCTTCAACTTCAATTCCCTCTGGAATAACAATACAGCTAGCATTAGTGAGCGACGCAATGGCAATAATGTTAAGATTTGTATGCACAGTAATCCAAAGTTCACCATCATCTATCTTTGCCATTGCCATACTGAGCAAATCACAGATATAAACTCCCGTAATTTCAAGCTCTTCAGCTCTATCAACACAACTTAATATTTTGTACCCGTTATGCAACGCAAACTCTTTAACCGTCACCGTTTTACCTCCCGAGATTACTCATCCTCTTTTTGGGGCATTGAAACATGTTCAAATGCCTTCATGTGATCTGCAAGATTAGACACCTTTTCTCTTAATTTAAAGATACAATCGGTCTCAAAGGCCAATCCTCTTACTATGTCCTCAGCAAGACTCCTGCAACTTGGTGCACCGCAGGCACCACAGTCCAATCCTGGTAAACCGTCATTAATCTTTTCAAGTTTTTGCATCATCTGCATGGCTTTTATCATATTATCATCGAGGGTTAATATGGGCTTATATTCCATATCCTGTGTCCATAGCATGTTCTGGTAATCTGTTGCCGTATTTTCTTTTGAGAAATCCTTGTTTGAGCGCTTCATTTGTATTCTAAGATTTGCTCTGGAAACAAAAGGATTTACAACTGCCAAAGGACCACCAAGGCAACCTTCTGTACAGGATAAAGCCTCCACAAAGTCCACATCGTTAAGCCTGTCCTCAACTATTTCTTCAAATATATTAATAACATTATGTATTCCGTGAACAGCCAGACACCTATTTGTTTCAAGCGCATGGCTTTCCCCTCCGGAGCTTGCCCATCTTACTCCATCAGCTCCCGAACTAACTAAATCACTCTTAATATCGTTGGGGATATTTTTCATTTTCTCCAAAAGCTTTATATGTATGTCTTTCATTGCAAGAACTCCACTTACATACGACTCATTCTTTTCATAAGGTGCCTTTACGCTAGTAACTTTTGCTGCACATGGGGATATGAAAAAAGTCCCGATTTTGTCGGCATCAATATTTCTTTCCTTCGATATTGTGTGCTTTGCGATTCTGGCAGCAACTTCCATGGGTGATTCTATTTTTAATAGGTTAGGAATAAGATTAGGGAACCTTACTTGAACTAAACGAACTACCGCAGGACAAGCAGAAGAAATGACTGGCTTTTTAACATTACCTTTTTCGATTATCTGCCTGGAGGCATCTGATACAATTTCTGCAGCTTTTGATACTTCAAACACCCAGTCAAAACCTAATTCGAGTAATGCTTTAAGTATTCTTTCCCGTGAAAATTCCGGGTCGAATTGACCATAAAGCGAAGGTGCAGGTAATGCAACCTTAAATTCATATTGATTAATTTTTTCGAATGGATCTGTAACGGCTTTCTTGGCATGGTAAGGACATACTTTGATACATTCACCACAATCTATACAACGTTCTTTTGTAATGGTTGCTTTGCCGTTTCTAACTCGGATTGCTTCAGTGGGACAATGTTTTATACAATTAGTACACCCTTTACACTTTTCTTCATTTAGCGTAACTGAGTGAAAATATTTTGTCATAAAGCTTTCCTTCCTTAAAATAATGCTATTGTTATATATACTTTTGTACCTTTATTAATCTCACTTTCTAACAAAAACTCATCGGCATTCTTTTTTATATTAGACAAACCCATTCCTGCGCCAAATCCCATTTCTCTGATTGAATCGGGGGCGGTTGAATATCCTTCCACCATAGCAAGCTCAATATCTTCGATACCTGGTCCTTCATCATAGATGAGAATTTGGATTTTATCTTCGAAAATTTCCACTAAAGCTTTACCGCCATTTCCATGTATAACGGCATTAAGCTCTGCCTCGTACATGGCTATGGATGTTCTTTTTATAATGACTGGGTTCACTCCTAATTGAGTCAATATCTTTCGAACATTACTTGATGCTTCTCCTGCCAGAGCGAAATCATTAGCAGGAATTTCATATTCTCTCTTTAAAATACTTTTCACTTTAATTACCTGTCCCCACAATGCCTGCTTCATAAAGTAGTCCACAACATGTAAACATGGAAAGATCAGAAGACGCCAGAACAATTCCCTTTTCTTCGGCTAATTCACACATGGCATCAGTAGGCTTTTTTCCACGTACAAATATAACAACCTTAATATCCATCATCTCTGCAGTTCTAATAACCTGGGGATTTACAAGACCTGTAAGGAGTAGAGCATTCTCTTTGGAAAAAGCCATCACATCACTCATTAAATCAGCACCGCATGCCGACTTAATGTAGATATCTACCTCCTCTTCACATGTATGTAATTTTCCATCTATCAATTTCAAAACATCACATAATACCATACAACACCTCATTATTGTAGAAGATACCTTTATTATAAGCTTTCCATAAATAGGCGTCAATCGCCTTTGATTTCAATAATAAAAGCTTCTCAAAAAGACGATTTGAAGCATAATGCGTAAAGCAATCATTTCCTTTGATAAAAAGCCGCCAATAAGGCGGCTTTTATTACTGTTTGCTACTAAGATATTCATTCAAATCAGCAATTAGTTTTTCAGATTCTATACCATGCACAGCACATGCCTGCTTAATGCTTTCACCCGAAGCAGAAGGGCAAAACAAGCAATGCATACCATACTGCATGAAAATTGGCGCTGTACCTTCATCGAGTTCAAGTACTTCTCTAATGATCATATTTTCTGTAACTTTGCGCATTATATTTCCTCCCACGTAAATATTTGTGTCACTATAGGCTATACTATATAAAATGGAACAAATGAACCATTTCATGATAGAAGGCTTTTGCAATGTATACATATAAAAGTCAGCTGTACAATAGGCAATGGCATACTTCCGTGTATAATCACAATAAATGCACAGCAATAACTTAAATATGGAACATATCAAAATGCCCATGGGGTTATTATACCCCATAGATTAAATAAACCGCAACCATAAAATTGAAAGAGACTTTTGCTACATAATAATAGAATTGGATGCGCAGTATGTGGTTAAGATTTGTGAATCGACCGTAAATTGATTCTTGTAATAAAAAGCCTTGGTAAAATGGGGTTTTGTCTCCAATAGCATTGACTGAAAAGGAATTTTGTGATAATTTTAACATAATCGTTTTTAATCGGAGGTGTTAGAATGAAGGATGCTCTAAATCTGGCTATTATTGGTACTACAGTGGTTTTTGCCTCACTAGTTTTGATTATTATATGTATAAAAATCTACACCGCAATAGTCGCAATGATTAATAATAGGAATAATAAAAGCATCAATAAAAATAATGATAGTGATAGTGGAAAAGGTATTTCTGTTCATTCCACAACAAATGTGAACTCCAGTTCATCTTTAGACGGGTTAAGCCCCGAGCTTATTGCAGTAATTACTGCAGCAATAGCTGCGTGTATGGATAGTTCCGGTGCAGGATTACAGGTCAAATCCATTAAGCGTATAGGGCATAATACTCCTATATGGAATGTTGCCGGAAGAAATGAACATATACTTTCAAAAATATAGTATATTAGGATAAAGGAGATTATTATGTGGCAAGCTTTTGTAAATGCTATAACGAAATTGGCTTCTGAATCAGGTTTTGCAAACATTACTTATCTGAATTTGGTCTTAATTTCAATAGCTCTAGTTTTTTTATATCTAGCAATAGTGAAAAATTACGAACCTTTGTTGTTGGTTCCAATAGCCTTTGGTATGCTGATTGCAAATCTTCCCCTTGGCGGATTGATGAATCCATCTTTGTGGGATGATCCTATAAGTTTTGAAGCAATACTCCACGAAGGGGGTCTATTGGACTTATTATATCTCGGTGTTAAGCTTGGAATCTATCCACCGTTAATATTCCTTGGCATAGGCGCTATGACAGATTTTGGACCTTTGATTGCAAATCCCAAGAGCCTGTTATTAGGCGCTGCAGCCCAGTTTGGTATTTTTGGAACATATATAGGCGCTATGGCACTTGGCATTTTCACCCCTCAGCAAGCTGGATCAATATCCATTATAGGTGGTGCAGATGGGCCGACAGCAATATGGCTTACTTCAAAGCTGGCGCCAGAACTTCTAGGACCTATCGCATTGGCAGCCTATTCATATATGGCTTTGGTTCCAATAATTCAACCGCCAATCATGAAAGCTTTAACTACAAAAAAAGAACGGGAAGTTGTTATGCAACAGTTAAGACCTGTGTCAAAAACAGAAAAAATTCTATTCCCAATCATCGTTACAATTATTGTAGTTTTAATTATTCCATCTGCTGCTCCACTTGTTGCAATGTTAATGCTTGGTAACCTTTTCAAGGAATGTGGAGTTGTAGAACGTCTAAGTGATACAGCACAGAATGCATTAACCAATATTATTACAATCTTCTTAGGGCTTACTGTAGGTGCTACAGCAAGTGCAGATAAGCTAAGTCAGCCTGGATTTGGATTGCAGGCACTTTCAATAATACTATTAGGTTTGATTGCATTTAGTGTAGGAACTGCAGCAGGAGTATTGTTTGGTAAAGTAATGTATAAATTCTCGGGAGGCAAAATAAATCCATTAATAGGTTCTGCTGGGGTATCAGCTGTACCTATGGCAGCTCGTGTTTCACAAGTGGTTGGGCAAAAAGCCAACCCTCAAAACTTCCTTTTGATGCATGCTATGGGCCCGAATGTAGCAGGTGTAATTGGCTCAGCCGTTGCAGCTGGGGTGCTCTTATCCATATTAGGATAATTACATAAGAACAGCGAAAAGGACAAACCGTTTGGGGCGTTCACACAGGGATATATGAAAAATTCAAACGCAAAAGAACCAGCCGTATTCAAGCGTATTGCTTGGCACGGCTGGTCTTCTTTTTATAATGAATAGATATTTTTCACGCAATACTTCACCGTATTTTCACTGATAGTCAGCTCGCTGGCAATGGTTTTGTAGGTCTTTCCCTGAAGCAGTAGGGACGCTACCTGACTTTCCCGTTCCGACAGGTTTCCGAATCTGGCGGCTGTATGACAAGGTTATGCGGCTCGTTACGGCTGATGCAAGCTACCGAATAAAGTTATCCGATAGTTCAGAAAAAATTATTTTGAAGTTATAGCTCAATTATGTTATCTTCTATAAAGGGTGATGAATATGAAATATATTGTTCTTTTAGGCGACGGGATGTCAGATTATCCTGTACCAGAATTAAATAATAGAACGCCACTTGAAGTTGCAAGTAAACCAAATATGGATTACCTTGCTCAAAATGGTGAAATGGGTCTTGCTAAAACCGTTCCAGATCAACTAGACCCAGGTAGCGATGTAGCTAATTTATCGGTTTTCGGATATGATCCAGTACAATATTATACAGGGCGCTCACCGCTTGAAGCTGTGAGTATGGGCATTACGCTTGGCGATAAAGATATTGCTCTCAGATGTAATCTTGTTACTTTATCCGATGAAGAGAACTATGACGATAAAACAATGGTTGATTATAGCTCTGGTGAAATTACAACCCCTGAAGCTCGTGAACTGCTCAAAGCAATAGCAAAAGAATTTAATAGCGATACCTTTACTTTTCATCCGGGTATTAGCTATAGGCATTGCCTTGTCTGGAATAACGGAAACATTAATTTAGACTTAACTCCACCCCACGACATAAGCGGGAAAAAGATTACTGATTTCTTGCCAAAGGGTAATGGTAGTGAAGCTTTATTTAGGTTTATGAAGGAAAGTTCTAAGATTTTATCGAATCATCCAGTGAACATTAATCGTGTTAATAAAGGTCTTAATCCCGCAACTTCAATTTGGTTATGGGGACAGGGTAGTAAACCTTCATTAAAATCTTTTTATAAAAAGTTTCAACTTACAGGAAGTGTAATATCTGCTGTGGACTTAATTCACGGTATCGGAATTCTTGCAGGGCTAAAAACCGTTCATGTTGACGGAGCTACAGGAAACCTACACACAAACTATCAAGGGAAGGCACAGGCAGCATTAAATGAGCTTCAATCGGACAAGGATTTTGTTTATATTCATGTTGAAGCTCCGGATGAGTGCGGGCACCAAGGGCTTATTGAAGGTAAAGTTAAATCAATAGAAAAAATAGACTCCGAGCTATTAGCACCTTTAATGCAAGGTCTATCTAACTATGATTATTCAATACTTTTATTACCCGATCATCCTACGCCTTTATCAATAAAAACTCATTCACGAGAACCCGTCCCATATGTGATCTACAGAAGTACAGAGATGAAGAATAACTCACCAAGAAGTTATACTGAAAAAAATGCAGCATCTACAAATGTTTTTATAGATCAGGGGCATACGCTAATGGAGAGATTTATTAAGAATATATAAATATATATTTTTAATTATTAACCACAACGTTTACCAAGACAAAATCAAAAACTGAATTTTTTAGAATTTAAATAAAGATATAAGGGTTATAGAAGAACTATTAAACCTATACACACGGTTTTAATATCAAACTAAAGGGACAATGATTAAAAGGACTATTTCTATGGAAATAGTCCTTTTTGTATTCTTTATTGTTTTATCTGACTTTATTGTTTATTCTACTTTAAGTAATTCTTCCAAAGGTGGTATTTTTATTTTCTGATCTATGACAATTGTATTATATGGAGCTGGAATATTATTATATTTTCCAAGCTTTTCAACATAGTCATAATTATCCCCATAATAAATTTTTACTATAGATGTAAGGGTATCTCCTGGTTTAACTGTATGTTCTTTCACCTGCACTGGTGCTGCTGTTACAGTAGGAGTAGGTTCAGGTGTAACTTCTATCGTATCATCCGGTGGTGTAGGAACTGGAGTAAGTGTGGCAACTGGTGTGGGCTCTACTCCAACATCCGCAGGTTCATTCACACCTTTCATTATATTTCTAATAACCAGTAACATAATCAAGATCAAAAGGATTGCAGTAATAACTACAGATACATAATAAATAATATTTTCATATTTAGATATATTTTTCTTATTATATTTATATGTTGGTGGTGGCACATTTTTTAATGCAGAAGCCTTTGGTCTATTAACCGGCTTTCTCTCTGGAGTTCTTCTTTCTGCCGGTTTTCTAGTGGTTGCACTAGATTTTATTCTTTCGATACGTACCACCATAGCTGTCATATCATCAGCACTATTTACCTTAGTCGCCTCTGTAATGATTTTATATGCAATATAAGTACTGTCACTTCGCAATGAGAGTATGTCTTCAATATATTCTTCTCCAAGTGCATTAAAAACTCCATCACTAATTAAAAGAAATTTGTCTCCTTCGAGTAATTCAATTGGCTCTGAAGATAATACAATGCTTTCATCTTCATTTTCTTGGGTTTCATCCCCGAGTTCTATAGCCTCTTCATCGGAAATTATCCCCATTTCGGTTAGTCGTTTTGATTTCGAAAAACCAGTGGCTATGTGTTTGAATTCACCAGCACGGCAGAAATAGAAATGACAATTTCCATATGCATAAGGAATTGCCTTACCTTCAGTAAGCAACAAACCTGCAAAACCAGATTGTCTTTCTGCATCGTCTTCGGGTATACCATTTAAATCGTGAATGCTATTTAGATATTTTACCGATTCCGATAATCTTGTGGTGATTTCTTCATTTTTAAACTCAATGTCGCCACCTTGGACCGTTATCTTCTCATGAAATTTCCCAATTTCTCTTAGAATGGAGAATTTGATTTTTTGTTCATCATGTGAATACTCCATATGATCAGCAATGGCAAAGAAGAACTCATTAGCGCGGTTCTCTAATAATGCTTCGGTATTATCAAGGTGATTCTCAGATAGAAACCGACCATTCATATAGAAATCATCACGGTTTTTTTCTCGTTCTAAACCTTTACGTGAATAAACACAGGAATTAATTTTTAATAAATCACTCATATGGAATTTTCCTTCTTTCGACAAGTTTTGGAGAATCCTTAAATTATAATATCATATGGTTCGATTGGTTTCAACAATAAACCGGCTGTATTAGCAAATGCTTTGGTTACAAATATATTACAAACTAATATTAAGTCAAATCCAACAGTGATAAAAGCATTTCATTCTGATTCATGATATAATAACCTAATAAAAAGCCTTTGCGATGTACTCTTTAGAAAAAAGTTGCACAATATGTGGTGATAAGCTTTACACAAATAACCACAATATACTGCAAAACGAACATATGATATGTATCATAGCAAAATGCTATACGAATAAGCGTATATTAATTATTAACATGAACAAGGAGGAATGTATGATTTAGTTACCACTATATCATACAAAAAAAATATGATATCTAACTACCATACTCATTGCGCACTTTGTGACGGTAAAATGATGCCAGAAGACTATGTATTATCAGCTATCAAGAAGGGATTCGCATCCATTGGTTTTACATCCCATGCTCCTGTTTTATTTGAAACTAGTTGGACAATGAAACCCGAAAATCTACCTATATATATAAGAATAGTAAATAATCTTAAAGAAGAATATAAAAATGATATCCAAATTTACACAGGGCTTGAAACTGATTTTTACCCAGGATGTAAGGACTATCGAAATTATCCCAAAATAGATTATACAATAGGTGCCATTCATTTTATTTATGATGAAAAAAACAAAAAATTTATGGCTTTAGATGGCTCTGTAGATGAGTTCATAGAAACATTGGATATAACTTTCAACGGTGATATCAGATCTTTAGTTGAGACTTACTACAATCTTCTCGGCGAAATGGTGGTAACACACACACCTAACATCCTGGCACATTTGGATGTAATAAAGAAAAACAATATGAATAACCGGTTTTTCAACGAGTCTGATTTATGGTATAGAAAAAAAGTTGAAGAACTTTTATATATAATAAAAGAAAACAAAGTAATTGTTGAAGTGAATACCGGTGGTATTTCACGTGGATATACCACCGATGTTTATCCCTCTTCCTGGATTCTTAAGCTCATGAAACAGCTGGATATACCTTTAGTGTTAAACTCAGATGCCCACCATCCCGACTGGATTGATACATATTATAATAACGCATTAGACATTATTAAAAATGCCGGTTATACCCATGAGCGAATTCTTTATAATGGGCAATGGCAGGATGTTCCTCTTTAAGAGTATCTGCCACACCCGCTTATCACTAACTAAGCTGATAATTTGTTTTGTTTTCTTCCTTAAGAGTATCTGCCATACTCATTGACAGCCCATAAGTAAACTTGAATGTTCTCAAGGGGAGTTCCTGCTGCAATACTCCCTGCTGTTGTAGCAACCAGACCACCGTCTGCTCCAACAGCGTCAATGTCTCTTTTTACGATTTCAATAATCTCATCTGGAGTACCATTTCTTAGTGTAAAAGGAGGCATTTGACCTTGAATAACTGCCTTAGGCATTGCCTTTCTTATCTCAGAGGGGTGAATTGTAGGACCAAAATTTACATTGTTAACACCTAAGTTATGTAGTATGGGCATTAAATGTCCCATTGCACTATCTGAGTGTTGATATCTGTAATCTTCCGGTCTTGGAGCAAACTCACTAAACATTCTTTCAAGAAACGGAGCACAAAACTCCTCATATTTTTGTGGAGGAAACAAATAACTATTATCATCTGTAATCCAATAGCCGGGTTTTAATGTTGAGTTTGTGGCCTCAAGTAAAGCATTATGGTATTCTACCATCTTCTGCGTTAAAACCTCGTAAAAAGCCTTCATTACATCGGGTTCATCCATGATAAAAATGCAAGTGTTCTCAGTACCAAGTATGCTTGTAGCCATAGTTGCAGGACCCCTATGTCCTCTACTGCCATAATCCAATTTGACTCCAGTAGTCTTTTCAACCCGCTCTTTTTCAGCATACCATTCTTCTGGAAAAGCTGCTTTTCGCATATCGATTTTTTCGGCTTTTCTAATTATTTCTTTAACGTCATCTATTTCCTTAACATTTGACTCAAGCCAGGGCGTACCACCTTCACTATAAGCCCAATACGCACCCATAATAACTTCAAATCTATTTGGAGATACAGTCATATCTTCTTTTTCATCGAAATGCCGCATCCCTATTGCTTTCTCCATTCTATCATTACATAGCTTGTTCATCTTGAGTCTATAATCTCTATCCTTGTAATAACGTAATGTCGATTCAACTTCCATTTCCTCCAACAAAAAATGATCGTCAAATGGAAGCTTCACAGGTACTCGTGGTTTCTTCGTAGTGAAAGGTTCAAAACACTTTTCATTTTCTTCCCAGAATTCTCTGTAATCAAGTAAATAACTCATTACATTATCCCCCTTAATATTTATAAGGTATTCTACCTTTTAACTACAATATTAATAAGGCGTTTAGGTACCACAATAATCTTAACAATCTCTTTACCCTCAAGATATGTTGCCGCCTTTGGATCACTTAATGTAGCTTCTTCAATCTCCTTTTTGTCTGCATCTTGTGGAACTTCTATTCTATATTTTACCTGACCATTTACTTGGACAGCCATTTCAATAGTATCCTTGACCAATGCTTTAGGATCGTAAGAAGGCCAATTATGGTTAAATATTGAGTATGGGTATCCCATCTGTTCCCACATTTCTTCGCAAAAATGCGGAGCAAAGGGAGATAACAGAATTAATAGGTCCTTAATAACCCTTTCCATTAAAGCTATATTCTTGTCCTTTAGTGCATCATATTTGTAAAGACCATTTGTAAGCTCCATTAAACGAGCAATGGAAGTATTGAACTGAAACTTTTCACTGTCTTCGGTAACTCCTTTAATGGCCGTGTTCTGTATAAAAATCAGTTCTTTCTCATCTGACTCAAATTTATCTGTGCTATCTTTATGCCTTTCATTAATAAACTTCTCAACAAGTCTTTCAATACGATTTACAAACCTTGCGATAGCCTTTATGCCCTCATCACTCCAAGGCCCTCCTTCGGTATATGCAAAACCAAATGCAAGATACATCCTGAATACATCAGAACCATATTCTTCTATATAGGTATCTGGAGAAGCGGTATTTCCTCTGGACTTGCTCATTTTTGTACCATCAGAACCCAAAATTACACCCTGATGTACAAGGGCTTTAAAAGGCTCATCGAAATCCAAATAGCCCATATCTCTTAGTGCTTTTGTGAAAAAGCGTGCATAAAGAAGATGCATGGTCGCATGTTCCGAACCCCCAACATACATGTCTACAGGAAGAATCTTATTTGTCCACTCCCTATTGAATGCTTCTTTGTCATTACGGTTATCTGGATACCTTAAAAAGTACCATGAGGAACAAACAAATGTATCAAGTGTGTCTGGATCCCTTTTTGCGGGCTTTCCACACTTAGGACATGTAGTATTTATGAATGATTCGCATTTTGAAAGAGGCGATTCGCCATCTGGTTTAAACTCCACATCATATGGAAGTTCTACTGGCAAGTCCTCCTCGGGTACAGGAACAACTCCGCAACTATCACAATAAATAATTGGAATAGGTGCACCCCAATAACGTTGACGTGAAACAAGCCAATCTCTTAAGCGATAGTTAACTTTTAATTCACCTTTGTCTTCTTTTTTAAGTTTATTAACAATATCATTTCTTGCCTCTTCAGAGCTAACTCCTGAAAACTCATCACTGTCGGTTAATACACCATCTTCAACAAATGGAAGAGCATCATCGCTGCCATCCGCGCTTTTTATAACTCTTTTTATTGGTAGATCATATTTCTGTGCAAACTCAAAATCCCTTTCGTCATGTGCTGGTACAGCCATAACACAGCCCGTTCCATATCCCGCAAGGACATAATCCGAAATCCAAATAGGAACCTCTTGACCATTTACAGGATTTATTGCATATCCACCAGTGAATACGCCAGTTTTTTCCTTTGCAGTAGACATTCTTTCTATATCACTCTGCTTTTTTGCATAATTTTTATACTCTTCTACTTGCTCTCGGTATTCGTCGGTTGTAACCTCGTCAGTCAATTCACTTTCGGGCGCTAGCACAACATAAGTTACTCCATATAGGGTATCTGCTCTTGTGGTAAACACTTTGAAAGTGGTATGGCTTCCTGAGACTTTAAACTCTATTTCTGCACCTTCGGATCTTCCTATCCAGTTAGTTTGAATCTTCTTTGTTTTTTCCGGCCAATCCAGGTTGGGAATACAATCGAGAAGCTCCTGCGCATAATCAGTTATCTTATAGAACCATTGGGTTAATTTTCTTTTAATAACTTCACTGTTACAGCGTTCGCATTCACCATCAACTACCTGCTCATTTGCAAGTACTGTTTTACAGCTCGGGCACCAATTAACAGGTGCTTTCTGCCTATAAGCAAGACCATGTTCATAAAGTTTTAAGAAAATCCACTGCGTCCATTTGTAGTACTCGGGGGCACATGTTACAAGCTCGTAATCCCAATCAAAAGTTGCACCCATCTCTTTAAGCTGCTTTTCCATTGTTTCTATATTACTATAGGTGGAGTCCTTTGGATGAATGCCTGTTTTTATAGCATAGTTTTCTGCGGGTAACCCAAATGCATCAAACCCCATTGGATGAAATACATTATATCCTTGCAGACGTTTCATTCTTGCCCATGAGTCGGTTAAACCATAGTTATACCAGTGACCTAAATGCAAATTCGCACCTGAAGGATACGAAAACATCTCTAAACAATATAACTTTTTATCTAACTTTTCTTTATCGAACTTATAGAGTTCGGTTTCTTCCCATTTTTTCTGCCATTTCTTGTCCACCTTCGTTGAATATGACATGTTCATTCCTCCTATTGTATATAGCGCTTATTGAAGTAAACTCTGCAAACGCACATACCTTACTCATCTTTTATGTTAACGGATTTACCATCCTGCCATAATCGTTCCAGGTTATAAAACTCTCGATCCTCTTCGTAAAAAATGTGTACAATTATATCTCCATAATCTATAAGAATCCATCTTGCACTGTTATAGCCTTCATGCCTTAGAGGTAATAGGCCCTCTTCCTTAAGCTTAAACTCCACTTCATCTGCAAGGGTTTTAATGTGGGTTGTGGATGTGCCGCTACATATGACGAAATATGTTGCAATGGTTGTTAAGTCTTCGATATCAATTACCTTAATATTCTTTGCTTTTTTCTCAACCAATGCGTTGATAATTTTGTCATATATTTCACCAATCTCCATAAAATTAAAAAACCTCCTGTTAAACTTATTCATAGTTTATGTAATAATGATACCCCTAATATGGAATGCTTTCAAGGGATTTTATATATGTCTTTTGGTATATTCTTTAAATACTCAGGTAATGTATTTAAAGAATAAATATACAGTCTGTGTAATGCACGGCTGCATACTGTATAGAACAAATTAACTTCTTTTTTTCCGGCATATGGGCTCATTAAATTTAAAACAAAAACAGCATCAAACTCCAAACCTTTTGAAAGGTATGAAGGCATTACAGTAATCCCATATGGAAAGGTTGTATCGGCACTTAAAACCAAATTACAGTTCATAGATTTTGATAAAGATTTATGAATCATTTTAGCTTCTTCTTTATTCTTAGCAATAACAGCAATAGAACTATAGCCGTCTGAAATCACATTAATTATATCCTTGTTTATTTGCTGTATACATTCTTCCACAGAATCTATTACTTGAACTATTGGGGGGTTGCCATTTCTATTTATTAATCCATCCTCGTGCTCAACTCCTAAAATCTTGTTTACGAACTTTGTGATCTGCTGGGTGGAACGATAGCTTTTAGTGAGTTTTATATGTGATAAATTTTTAGTATTGAACATCTCACCCATTTGTTCACCATTACCGATATTGGCATATGGGTTCAAACTTTGGTTTAAATCTCCAACAACAGTAAAATTACTCTTAGGAAACAGCTCGTTTATTATATTCATCTGAAGAGGTGTATAATCCTGTGCCTCGTCAATAATAACATGTTGAATGTTTTCTTTGGGGACTATCCCGCTTAACTTGCCTTTTAAATATAGCATGGGAGCAAGGTCTTCATAAAACAAAATACCTTGCCCTAATTGTTGCAAAGTAAACTTGGCAACGCTATAATGTTTCTCGCTTATAATCTCTTTTCGTGTAAACATGCTCTTGTATAGATTAATAATAGAGGTATTACCAATTCCACGTGCTCTTTCACGTACAGGCTTAAATTGTTTTAAGACTGTCCTTGTAGCAATTTTCTTTATTTCATTAGGTTTACGATCCGCCATTGTCGGATCCTTACTCAATTTCTCAAACATCTTTTCAATATGCTTGTGTTCATGTTGTTTTATAAGATAAAGCACACGGTTCCTGATCTTTTTAAGTCTTGGTATCATTGGGAGATAAGTGTAATCCTTTTGAAAAAGAGTCTTTTGCTCTTCCTTTGTTATAATCATTGTGTTTGATACATAAAAATTTTCAAACTCCCAAGGTTTTTCATAAAGAAGTCCTACATATTCTTCAAGCTTTTTCAAAAATTCAATTGATGATTTATATTGAATTGCTTTTATCCTAGTATCATATTCTCTGTTTTCTTTTGCAGATAAAATATATTCCATCTGTTCATTTAAGTCTGTAATTTTCATCCTGGTTTTAAGAAAACTCTTTGCAAACTCCATAAAGGTGGTCTGCTTTACATTCTCTTCACCTAATTCGGGTAAAACATCGGATATATAATCGTTAAACATATCATTAGGTGAAAGTATTACAACAGTATCATTAGATATACTATCCCTGTATTGGTATAAAAGAAACGCAACTCGATGTAGCGCTATAGAAGTTTTACCACTTCCAGCAGGACCTTCTACAATTAATAACTTATGTCCCTCATCACGAATGGCCCTGTTTTGCTCACGCTGAATGCTGGTATAATGGTTTTCATTTTCTCATCCTTACTCTGTCCCAGCACTTCTTGCAAAATATCATCATCAATTTTGACATCAGAGTCAAACATATATTTTATTTCGCCATTTTTTATTTTAAACTGCCTCTTAAGGGTGAGTTCACCCTCAATCCGTCCATTTGGTGAATTAAAACCAGCCTTACCAGTATCATAGTCATAAAACATGCCAGATATTGGTGCTCTCCAGTCATATACCAAAATCTCAAGTGTTTCTTCATTTTGAACCATTGAAAGTCCTATATAAATTTCTTCGGTTTCACTTCCACCATTTTCGATAAAATCTATTCTTGCAAAGTAAGGACTTATTTGCATCTTCTTAAGCTTTTCTATTCTTTTTGCAGTTGTCTTGTATGTCGTTTCAAGGTTTCTCATTTCATCAAGATAAAGCTTAGCCTGAACGAGCTGGTCCATATTTTGTAAGTCATTAGGTGCACTACTCACTTCTTCCCACATGTTCTTATACGTTGTTCGAATATTTTTTGTAAACGCACCTTCAATTGTTTGCATCTGCTGCAATTGGCTACCTATCTCTTCTAATGTCCTAATGAGCCTATTTTCTTCATACACTCTGTCCTTGTCTTGCATATCCTACCCTCCGGATGTAGTATTTTAATAAAGAACTATTTATTATACACTATCTACTCATAGCTACCTGTTACGTTTTATGGCATTTGAACTCAAGTGCCAAAGGGATGATGGGCAACTATAAAAACTCGTCTACTCTTCCGCCAAGTTGCTGGATGGTTCCAACTATTTCGTAATATAAGTCTCTTTCTATGTCGCTGTTCTTTTGAAGGTAACCTCTTAACATCGGAACTGCACGACCATCACCATATTCACCAATACAAATAACAGCATGCATTTTGTCGTCAGCTTCTCTGAAAGCCGATTTTAGTATTCTATATATTCTCTCATCCTTAGCATCGGAACTAACAACTGATAATACATAAAGTAACATTTTTTCTACATCTTCCATCTGTTTGCTCTCAACAATTTCAAGTATTGGTTCAATAGCACAAGGGCCTGAACTTATTAATGCTTCTTCTACATGTTCTATTTCAAATTTTTTCTCGTTTAGCTGATAAGCCTTATCAATCAATAACTTTACGGTTTCAAATGTCCTAAACTCTGCCAACGCTGACAATGCGCCAACAAGAAAAATATCATCTTGGTTATCTAGATGAGCATTAGCCAGATCCGAAAGAGCCTGAATGGCTATATGACCAAAGTCCTTTAATCTTTCGATTAGAATAGACGGTACATCCTCGTCGGTATGTTCAATCATATAAATGAAAAGCTCGAAGACCTCAGAGAATTCCTGAATACTATTAATCTTTTCAGTAGGTGTTGTTCCGCCAAGCTCGTCAATGGGCGTATTAGCCCATTTTTGCATTATTTCTTCTTTTTGAGTTTCGTACTGTTCTAACAGATCAATGAACGCAATTTCTTGTATTTCAGCTGATAGTTCTTCCTTTTGTTCTATGAAACTTTCATTAAATTGATCTCTAATTATAGAGCAATAGCTATTAGACAACACTTCCTTTATATCAACCATCATATACCTCCCTGGATAATACTCTTATTATAATAACGTTTTGTGATATAAAGGATACATCACAAAAGCCTTTAATAAAAGGATTATAACAAAAAGATACACCACCTACAAGGAATGAGAAATCAAACACCATTATATAAATGA
>JAAYPS010000032.1 GCA_012519655.1 Clostridiaceae bacterium
GCAATCCAAATTAAGAGTTTTATTTTATCTTGTCCTTTAAGAACTCATAGCTCATCTTTAGGCTCTCAAACGGATCGCCCAGGCATGTATCCTGCTCAATAGCTACATATTCAATTCCCGTTTCATAGCAAGCTTCGATGATAGGTCCCCAATTCATATTTCCATGCCCAACTTCCGCAAACTCTTGCTTTTCATTCCGAATAACCATATCTTTAAAGTGAATAACACCCATGCGTCCCTTTAATTTATGAATCCAATAAACCGGATCTGCGCCACCTGCTTGAACCCAATATGTATCTAACAGAATTCCAAAATCTTCTTTTGAGGATTCATCCAGGATAATGTCAAAAGCAGTTTTTCCGTTATATTTTTCAAACTCAAAATGATGATTGTGATATACAAATTGCGAACCATGCTTTTTTAGTTCTTTACCGATTTCACTAAACTCTTTTGCAAAATTTCTAAATCCATCTTCGTTTCTAAATTCGGTGGGCAATGAGCCAAGTCCAACATATTTACAACCATATATAAGATGATCTTTTATGACGTTATTAAGATCTTCTTTAAATCGGTTATATCCAATATGAGTTGCACAAATTGTTAGACCCAAATCGTCGACAATTTTCTTTAGCTCATTGGATTCAATCGGTCCAATACCTGAAACCTGAACAGAAGTATATCCTATGTCTCTAACTTTTTTCAACGACTCTTTGATACCTTCTGGTGTTTTTAAATAGTCCCTTAAAGTGTATAATTGCGCTGCAAGAATCATGTTCTACCTCCATGTGTTTGATTTCTACTAAATCTGTTTATGACGACCAAGCATTCGTCTTCATAGTAAAGTACGAATGCCATAGTCGTCAGAAAATTAAAACCTAAAACTAAACTAAATATGAATTACTGTTCATCGTCGGCCCACTCATCAAGCTTTCTCATAATTTCATCGTAGGTTTTGCTACTAATATCAGGTAGTGCACCTCCCATAATATCTTTGACCGCCTGAAACCCTTCGTCAATGGCAGCTTTTAAGGTGTTAAGCTTGCTTTTATCGCCACCTGAAATCGCAATCGCGAAGGCGACAATTCTGTCACTAACTGCGTTGACACCAAATTCACCATCTTCAGCAATTGCCATTTGAGCTTGAAGTCTAGTTTCTTCATCAATCTGTAGGCTCTCCCCAGAAGCCTTGAATGCTTCTATACTTCCTGCTTGCTTGAGTATAAGTTTTTCCACCATGTTTCTTAGTGATTCATGGGCTCTGTTCGCTTCTTCCCACAACTTTTGGATCTGTGAAGCGTTTGGTCTTTTATCCACAGGCTTTGAGTATGTAGCGGTTTTTTCAGAGGTTTTTTTGCCGAGCTCCAGAACAACTTCCTGTTCTTCGTGCTTTTGTACATTATTCTCTTTTGTATCCTGCTTCTTCTCAACGTGTTGAGTACGCCAGTAAACAGAATTGGATTGAATTGCATTAATCATAACTAACCCTCCTTGGTTTAAATTCACATCCTTATATATTAAATATCGACAGCAAGACCAAAGTACAAAAGGGGAAATTTTTCGTGTCTGTGCAAATTTATATAAGACGATAAAAATATATACCATCTCAAAAAGCCTGTTGGCCAAGTATATTTACAACGATACTCAAAAATATCTAACAAGGAAAATGACCTTTGAATAAGCTTGGAATCTGCCATAATAACCCACGGACAATTCTGTTATTGATATTTCTCTCAAATACATTTAATATATAAGAAGCTGAACTTATATATTAATAATTTGTTCTATGTAAAAATAGTTTTTTTACTAATTCTAAATGTTTATTTGTTTTTATAAACTTGTATTATTACTAATGTTATCTGTTATCTTAATTAATACATCAATAAGCTTTAGATATTTGATATGGGAGGCAAGCGTTATGAAGGGTATAGGTTATCCACTATATGAAACTACAGTTTTTGAAGATTTCAGAATAATGACTGAGAACGTCGCAAAGAAATTTCCTGATAGAATTGCATTGTCCTACAGAATTAATCCACATGATAAAGAACCAATTGAGGTTACATACGCCGAAGCACGAGATTATATAAGAGACATGGGTACTGAGCTAATAAATATGGGCTGCACAGATAAGCATGTGGCCATCGTTGGCGAAAGCTCTTATGAATGGGTATGTTCATATTTTTGTTTGATGTCCATTGGCTCAGTTACTGTTCCTATTGACAAGGATCTACCCGCCGATGAAATAGCAACAATAATGAATTCTGCCGAATGTGAATTTGTTTTTTATAGCGCTGCTTTAGAAGAAAAAATTGAAATAATTAAAGAAAAAGTACCCACTTTAAAAACTTATATTTGCATGCGTAATTCTAGCATGGAAGGTGCAATTGACTTACCCGACATAGTAAAGCGTGGTGGAGAGAAATATAAAAATGGGGACAATTCCTACTACGACTATGAAATTGATCCCGATCGACTTGCTACTATTGTTTTTACTTCAGGCACAACGGGTAAGGGAAAAGGTGTAATGCTTTCACAAACAAATATTGTAACAGATATGACACAAGGAATGTACCTTTTTAATGTCACCCCGAAGACTATGTGTGTACTCCCACCACATCATACATATGGTTCTACCGTTAATTTTGTGGGTCATTTTTCTCAAGGATCAACCATATATCTTTCAAGTGGTCTAAAATATATGCTCGACGAAATAAAGGAGCAACAACCTTCACATTTAGTTTTAGTTCCTTTGTTTGTTGAAACAATACATAAGAGAATTTGGTCTACAGCTGAAAAAAGTGGTAAGGCGGGACAACTCCGCTTATTGATTAAGTTCAGTAATTTTTTAAGAAAAATAGGTATTGATGCCCGCCGCAGCCTTTTCAAGAGTGTTACTGGTGTTTTTGGTGGAAAACTTGAAATGATCATTTGCGGTGGTGCAAGCCTGAATCAGGATATTATCGACACATTCGATAGCATGGGGATTACCATACTCAATGGTTATGGCATTACCGAGTGTTCTCCTCTTGTTTCCTGCAATAGAAACAAGTACCAGAAAAAGGGTAGTGTAGGTATACCTATCATTGGAGAAAAAGTAAAAATTAGAAATCCTGACGAAAATGGTGAGGGTGAAATATGTGTTAAAGGACCAAATGTAATGCTTGGTTATTATAAAGATCCAGAGGCAACTGCAGCAGTTTTTGATGAGGAAGGCTATTTTAGGACAGGCGATTATGGAAAACTTGACGAAGAAGGCTGGTTGTACATAACAGGAAGACTTAAGAATATGATAATTCTTAGCAATGGTAAGAATGTATATCCCGAAGAAATTGAAAGTGAAGTATCTAGAGTCTATGGAGTTTCCGAGGTTATCGTTTATTCTGGTGAAAGCAAAGCTCAGAAGAATAAGCAAGTTATTGTTGCAGAAATCTTCCCTGATTATGACGCCCTTAATATGAGGGGAATTACCGATGTCCAAGCATATTTTGATGAAGAGATTAAGAATGTGAACAAGAGAATGGTTTCCTATAAGGCAATAAAAAAGGTCAAGATTAGAGATGAAGAGTTCAAAAAGAATACATCCAAAAAAATTCTTCGTTTTGAGATAGATAAGAATATTGATTAATGTTAATTAATAAACTTTTATAATAGTTTTGAATGGATGCATGTTATATGCATCCATTTCTTTTGCTTGCTTACAATAATTTTTTATAATTTGCTACTTCTCAATAACCTAAAACTGTGATAAAATCAATGTTGATCAATTTATATGCGGGTGTAATTTAGTGGTAGAATATCAGCTTCCCAAGCTGACCGTGTGGGTTCGATTCCCATCACCCGCTCCAGCATCTATGCTTCTTATCAAGAAGCATTTTTTTATATCTCATGCGTAAAAACATTTTTTTCTCCCATGCGTTAAGAAATCATTGTACACCTTCCAAACATTTTTTATTTCTTTTTGTAACGCCTAATTAATATGGTTTAAATTAACTAATAAAAGGCTATTTTTTCTAATTTTCTGATTGCTTTTTTGGAAAATTAGGATATAATTAAAATTAATAAACGCGTGTTTACACTCTATAACATTGCATATTGTTCAACTGAGAATGATATCAGAAAATCTAATCGGAGAGTATAAATGAAAAGTGAAGATATTGCAAAGCTTGCAGGCGTGTCTCGAAGCACTGTATCGAGAGTTA
>JAAYPS010000033.1 GCA_012519655.1 Clostridiaceae bacterium
AGTCATTAATAATGTAGTTATTTAATTCTATTGAGGGGGTTTTTCAGTGGTTTCGAGTATCCCCCTATTTTTTTCTAAAAATAAGAGTATACCAACACAAAAGAACCGTCCCCTTGTGCTGCACAAAAGAACCGTCCCTCTGTGTTCTTGTGGTTAGATGTCTAGGTTGTTTACAAATTTTGCATGTTCTTGTATAAAATCTCTTCTTGGCTCTACCTTCTCACCCATTAGTACTGTAAATACTTCGTCAGCAACTATGGGATTGGTTAAATCAATCTTTAACATTTTTCTTGTTTCAGGATTCATTGTTGTATCCCAAAGTTGGTCTGGATTCATCTCGCCTAAGCCTTTAAACCTTTGAAGTGATAGATTTTTGTCTCCTCTTTCCCACCCTTTTTCACTTAAAAGCTTATCTAAATCACGTTCATTATAAACATAATTTTCATCTTTACCTTTACTTACTTTATATAATGGTGGTAATGCAACATAGATATGTCCATTTTCAACCAAAGGTTTCATATATCTAAAGAAAAACGTCAACAAAAGAGTTCTTATATGGGAACCATCAACATCTGCATCGGCCATAATAATTATTTTATGATATCGAAGTTTATCAAGTTCCATATCCTCGCCAAAACCTGCTCCTAAAGCAGTAATTACAGGAGTAAGTTTATCATTACCATAAACTTTATCAGCCCTGGCTTTCTCAACATTTAGCATCTTGCCCCATAAAGGTAGTATGGCTTGATATTTTCTGTCTCTTCCTTGTTTTGCTGAACCTCCCGCAGAATCTCCCTCCACTATGAATAATTCACATAATCGTGGATCTTTTTCTTGACAATCGGCAAGCTTTCCAGGTAAAGCAAGTGTCTCTAATGCTGATTTTCTTTTTGTTAATTCCCTTGCTTTTCTTGCCGCCTCTCTTGCTCTACATGATGTAATTGATTTTTCTATTATGATCTTTGCTGTCCTTGGATTTTCCTCTAAAATATAATTAAGCTTCTCAGTAACAACACTTTCAGCAAGAGATCTTATTTCTGCATTTCCTAATTTTGTTTTAGTCTGTCCTTCAAACTGTGGGTCAGTCAATTTAACATTTATAACTGCTGTTATTCCTTCACGAATATCCTCACCTGATAAGTTTTTCTCGTTCTCTTTAAGAAGGTTTGCTTTTCTTGCATAATCATTAATTACTTTTGTTATTGCTGATTTAAAACCAGTAACGTGAGTTCCACCTTCAGTTGTTGGAATGTTATTTGCAAAACTAAATACATTTTCAACATAAGAATCTGTATATTGTATAGCAATCTCTATTTGTGAGGAATCTTTTTCACCATTGAGGTAAATTATATCATCATGTATAACATTTTTATTTTGATTAATATATTGTACGAATGAAATAAGTCCACCTTCATAATGTAGTTTTACATCCTTCTCAACTTCAGCTCTTTTATCAATTAGGTGTATCGATAATCCGCTATTTAAAAAAGCAAGCTCTCTAAATCTCTTTAAAAGTATATTATAATCAAATGATACTTCATCAAAAATAGTAGAATCCGCCATGAATGTAGTTATTGTACCTGATTTGTCTGTGTCACCTACTATTTCTAATTTAGTTACAGGTTTACCTCTCTCATAGCGTTGCCTATAAATTTTTCCATCTCTTAAAACATCAACTACCATCCATTCAGAAAGTGCATTAACTACAGCTGCTCCAACGCCATGTAATCCTCCAGAAACTTTATAGCCCGAACCACCGAATTTACCTCCTGCATGAAGCATTGTATGAACTACCTCAACAGTTGGGATTCCCATTTTTGGATGTATACCAACTGGTATCCCTCTACCATTATCAATATTTGTTATACTACTATCCTCATTTATTATTACTTTTATAGTATCACAAAAACCTGCTAGAGCTTCGTCTATACTGTTATCCATTATTTCATAAACAAGGTGATGTAATCCTCGAGATGAAGTTGTTCCAATATACATTCCAGGCCTTTTTCTAACAGCCTCAAGACCTTCTAAAACCTGTATTTGTTCTTCGCCATAATTGACTTTATTTCCTTCTAAACTCATATAAATTTTTTCCTCCATTCACTTCTACCGCTTTATCTAGTATACTCCATTTGCTTATATCTTTTTAGTAAAGTACTTGTCGAAATAGGAGAAAGATAAACCCTACTTTTGCTTTTTTCCTGTGTAATAATAAACGATTTTGGCATCTCATTTTCCACAACATTAACGATAAAACCCTCTTCTTCACAAACTTTGAGGAAAACTCTGGTGTCTTGTGATATAGTTGACTTCTCCATATCAACTATTGCTACTATTTCATTAACAGAAACTACAAGATCACCACCTATATGCAAGTACATTATATCACCCGTCCATAAAAATTTTATTACAAATAAAGAAATTTTTAAATTATTGTGTCATATTCTGCAGTACCCTCTTTAATATGTATATGCTTGATTTTTCTATTATCATCAATTTCAACAAACTGCATTCTTTCAGTAGTAGTAATAACTGTTTGTGTTTTTTCTATAATCTCATATAAAAAATTACGTCTGTTCTCATCTAACTCAGACATTACATCATCTAATAACAGTACTGGCTTCCTCCCTGTGTTCTGTTCAATCTCTTCCATAATAGCTATATTCAAAGCAAGAGCTAATGATCTTTGTTGCCCCTGAGAACAGTATAACCTTGAATTTTTATTGTTTAAAGATATTTCCATTTCATCTCTATGAGGTCCATAAAGACTAATTCCATATTCTATTTCTTTCTCAGTATTTTCAATCATAGTATTCAGTAAATATTGATATATATCCTTCCCATCTTCATAAAAAGATTTATATCTAATATCCACATTTTCTTTTCCATCGGATATTCCAAGCATTAATCTTTTTATTCTTTTTTCAATGCTATCTATAAATAGCTTTCTCTGTTCGATTATGACAGAACCTGTCTTTGCTTGACTTTCAGTCCATACATCAAGTTGATGTTTATGTTGTTTATTTGCTTGGATTTGCTTTAACAACATATTTTTATTCTTAACTATTTTATTGTAATTTTGCAAATTATGGAGGTATTTTTTGCTTATTTGACATAAAACTATATCAATTAACTTCCTTCTTTCTCCAGGTGAACCTTTTATACAAGTTAGGCTTTCTGGAGAAAATAGTACACTTGGTGCAACTCCTAAAATATCCGACATTCTGTCTTTTTTTATTTCATTTATAAATAATTTCTTACCATTTCCTTTTTCATATCTTATCTCTATAGTTTGTGGATAATTATTCTCTTCTAATTCAAGGCATATGCTAAAAAAAGATTCACCATGTCTTATCAACTCATTTGTGTTGTTTGTTCTAAAAGATTTGCCAGTTGAAAGCAAATATAAAGCCTCTATTATGTTGGTTTTTCCCTGCGCATTTTCTCCATAAATAATACTTACATTCTTCGAAAAAAAAATATCTTCGCTTAAATAATTCCGGAAATTTTTAAGTTGTAATTTTTTTATTTCCATCAATATTCCCATCCTGGCGTATTACAAATCTTCGATTTTCAAAGGAAATAACATCGCCATCAACTATTTTTTTTCCGCGTTGAAACTGCACATCATCGTTGACTAACACTAGTCCGTTTTGTATTATTTCCTTGGCTTCACCACCACTAGAACATATATTAGCATACTTCAACAATTGATCTAGTTTAATGTAAGGAGTTGTAATCTTTATAATTTCCATTAAATACCTCTAACTACTTAAAGAAGTTTTCCTTTCATTCAATCAATATTTTTAGCCTAAGACTATAAATTCTGAGAGTAAATGCATTAATCCTGAATAGATACCAAAGGCTTTTACTATATAACATTAACACACTTTACTATGCTTTATAGTATGAAAACATAGAAGTGTTTAAAAAACTTACTTTATTCTTACTGGTAAAATCATAAATACAAAACTATCTCCTTCGATTGGCTTAATTATACACGGTCCTACTGATGAACTAAAGAAAATTTCAACTTTTTCTTCATCTGCTACCTTTAAAGAATCTAGTAAGTATTTTGGATTGAATCCTATTGTCATATTATTTCCATTGATGTTAATTAATAACTCTTCTTTTGATATTCCCACATCTGTATTTGATGTGATAAGCATTTTATTGTCTTCAATTACTATTTTTACTGGATATCTCTTATCATCATTTGTTATAAGTGAAGCTCTTTCAATACTTTCAATAATCTCAGAAACATCTACTACAATATTTGTTTCAAATTGCTCAGGAAGAAAGTTTTTATAATTCATATATTCGCCTTCTAGAAGTTTGGATATAATTCTACATTGTTCCAATTCAAACAAAGCTTGATTTTTAGATAAAGTAATTTTTACATCTTTATCACTTTGTTCTAAAATTTTGTAGATCTCAGTTAAATTCTTTCCGGGAATAACAGCTTTAAAATTTGTATCTTCTTTAATCATTACTTTAGCTACAGCTAATCTAAACCCATCAAGTGCCACCATTGAAAGATCACCATCATTAGCTTCTATCAATGATCCTGTTAATATCTTCCTGTTTTCATCATTACTAATTGCATAAATGGTTTTTCTGATCATATTTCTGAGCGAAGTTTGCGACACAGAAATTTTTTGCTCTTCTTCAACTGTTGGTAGCATAGGATATCCTTCAGCTGATAACCCCTTAATCTCAAAATATGAATTATCACATTCTATAATAACATTGAAATTGGGTTTAACTTGTATAAACACTTCTGAATTTGGAAGTCTTCTTACAATGTCTCCAAACATCCTTGAATTTAAAACAATTGAACCTTTTTGCTGGATATCTGCATTAATAGAACATTCAATACCCATATCGTAGCAATTTCCTACCATTTTTAAACTATCATTTGTCTCAATATAGATACCTTCAAGTATGGGTATAGTAGCTTTTGTCATTACGGCTTTCTGTACAATATTTATAGCTTCCATTAAATCTTGTTTATTACAGGAAAATTTCATGTTCTAAACCTCCCTTTATATTAATATAATTAATTATAATACTAGTAGTAATAGTAATAAGGGGTGTGCATTCTGTTGAAAACCATCTCAACATTAGATATTTCCCAGCTTATTACCTGTTGAAATATCTGTGGGTACTTTGTACTTTTATTAACAGAATAATAAATTACTATTTTATTTTAGTTATCCACAGAAAAAAAAACAAGCTATCCACACGATTCTGTTGATGAAAAATTCTTTAAAAAAATATCTATGAGGATAATTTATAATTAAAATTATTTCCCAAGTATATTCTTTTTCATTTCACTTACAGCTCTTCTGGTCTCAGGGATCTTTTCTATTTCTTCAGAAATCTTATCATATGCATGTAAAACCGTTGAATGATCTCTTCCGCCAAATGAACTGCCTATTTTTGGGAAAGATAGATCAGTTAATTCTCTGCATAAGTACATTGCTATTTGACGGGGATATGTTATATCTCTTGAACGCTTTTTACCAAGGAAAAGCTCTGGGTTTATATCAAAATAACGGCCAACAGTTTTCATAATGGTATTAGGGTTAATATCCTTAACCTTTTTATCAGATATAAATTGTTTCAGACACTCTTTTGCCAAATCAATATCAAGATTGCTATTTGACAATGAAGCATAAGCAACTACTCTATTTAAAGCACCTTCTAATTCTCTGATATTCGAGACAATATTCTCAGCAATATATGCCAAAACATTATCGGGCACATCGAACTTCTCAAGTTGTGCTTTTTTCCTTAAGATAGCAATTCTTGTTTCTACATCTGGAGCCTGAATGTCTGCAATAAGGCCCCATTCGAACCTGGATCTAAGTCTTTCTTCTAAAGTGGCAATTTCTTTTGGTGCTTTGTCACTAGAAATTATTATTTGCTTTTGAGCTTCGTATAGTGCGTTAAATGTATGGAAAAATTCTTCCTGTGTTCTCTCTTTTCCAACTATAAATTGAATATCATCTATTAAGAGAACATCAATATTTCTGTATTTATTTCTAAATTCTTCATTTTTATCGTCTTTAATTGAGTTAATAAGTTCGTTTGTAAACTTCTCGGATGTGACGTATAAAACATTAGCATCCTGATTTTGTTCTAGTATATAGTGACCTATGGCATGCATTAAATGGGTCTTCCCAAGTCCAACTCCACCATAAATGAAGTATGGATTATATCTTTTTGCAGGGCATTCGGCAACAGCTACAGCTCCAGCATGTGCAAATTGATTTCCATTACCCCTTACAAAAGTATCGAAAGTATATTTTGGATTTAAAACAGAAGAATGTGTATTAATTTCATCATCAGAAATAATATTTATTGATTCATTTTGTGTATCCTTGATAACTACTTCAACTTGGTATTCTTTATTTGTCACTACCTTTATTGTGTTAGTAATTAGAGGAATATAACGGGATTTGAGTATATCCCTGTTAAATTCTGAAGGAGCCTCAATTGTAAATATATCCTGCTTTATATGTAATGGTTTTGCTGTTTTGATCCAAGTATCAAGACTGATTTTAGTTAATTCAGATTCTAAAAGGTCTTCAACTGTTTTCCATATTTCCTGTATCGACAACATCTTAATTCCTCCAGGCATAAAATAACCGCTACTTTTTACTATAACAAACTTAGTTTAATGTTTCAATAAAACGATTATTTAGAAAAGTAATAAAAAATCAACTGAAAAATTGGGACATTTGAGGTTGCTTTATTTATACTTTGTTATCTCAAATAAAGACAATTAATTATATTAGAAAATAGGAATTTATTAACTATGGATATTCGATAAACTAAATATTCTATATTTGTTATTGACGTAGTGAAATTTATTAATATATAATAGGTTTACGTCTGTTGATATTTAATTATATTGATTTATGTCAATATAGCTTATATAATGCTTTATTGAATGGAGGTGCGAAAGTTGCTTAGAACATATCAACCTAAAAAAAGACAAAGAAAAGTTGAGCATGGCTTCCGTAAAAGAATGAAAACTAAAAATGGTAGAAAAGTTTTAAGAAATAGAAGGCTTAAAGGAAGAAAAAGATTAACTGCTTAAGACCGCAGATATGTGGTCTTTTTTCTTAACTTGTAAAAACAAAGTATATTTTTTATAGCTTTGAAAAATTAACTCCATTAGTCGCTCAGACCCCTTTAGCCTTAGGGGTGGATACAAATTGTAAATAGCGATATGTTTATTTTATGCTAAAGTACTCTATTTGCAAAAAAGACAATAAAAAGTTTTTGTGAATGTACCTTGGCGGATGAATCTTAATATTAATTAGTTGTACAATATATGGTGGGGCGCTTTTAATGCTAATAACCACCATATATATTGTACATCCAGATAAAAGTTTTTCTACATAGCGATATGCTAGATAAAACAAATATATGGTATATATAGTAAATGTATTTGCATATAAGAATAAATTTGCTAAAATTAAGAAGAGTACAATAGTGGTATTAGAGGAAATAGTGGTGGAGATAATTATTATGAAGCGAAACTAGAACTTAGGTTTAGCTAGGCCGGTAAAAATAAAATGGGTGATATAATTAAAATAAAAGAGAACCGGGAATTTCAAAATATATACCGAAAAGGTCGGTATGCGGTTTCAAGGGCTTTAGCTATGTATATGTTACCAAATTACTCACAAATTAACAGAATTGGTATAACTGCCAGTAAAAAATATGGAAAGAGCGTAAAAAGAAACCGTATTAAAAGATTAATACTAGAAAGCTATCGATCAATTCAAGATAATTTAAAAACAGGATATGATTTTGTGATTGTTGCAAGAAAAACCGATGGAAGCATAGAGCCAGATTTTCATACAATTTATAAAGAACTAAATTATCTTGCTAAAAAACTAAATATATTGATCAGGAAATAAAATGAAAAAAATTATGTTATGGCTTATACAAATATATCAAAAATATATTTCACCGCTCAAAAGAAAGAGCACATGCAGGTTTCACCCTACATGTTCCCAATATGCGTATGAAGCCATAAAAATACATGGACCGTTTAAGGGGTTATTTTTATCGTTGAAAAGGATTTTAAAATGTCATCCTTTTCATTCAGGCGGATATGACCCTGTACCACGGGAAGGAGAATAAACATGTTTGACGCTATAGCTAGGATATTGGGAAAAGTATTGTATTTTATATATAATACAATTGGTTTTCATAATTATGGACTATCTCTTATAATGTTTACAGTTCTTATTAAATGTGCATTGTTGCCGCTAACTGTAAAACAAATAAAATCAACACAACAGATGCAAGAATTACAACCAGAACTTGAAAGATTACAAAAAAGATATAAAAATGATAAAGAAAAGTTGAATGAAGAAACAATGAAGCTCTATCAAGAAAAGGGAGTTAATCCTGCTGGTGGTTGTTTACCGATGTTAGTTCAACTACCAATCATTTTTTCTCTTTTTTATACAATTCGTAGACCCCTTACATATATGTTGGGGTGGACTAAAGAAGCTATCGGAAGCGTAGTAATTAGCATCATGAACTTACGTCCTGAGTTTTTTCAAGGCAAACAGTTTACTTTTATAGATAAATTTGAAGATATAAAAACAGATCCTTTGGCTGTTGCAGAGCTATTTGAAAGAAATCCATACTATGAGATCAACGTAATAGATGCCATGAATAAGATTCCAAATGTAGCACAAGAAGGAATGGAGAAAATTAGCCTTGATTTTTTAGGTATAATAAACCTTGGTGTAAAGCCATCATATGATTTCAATGTCATAGCACAAAATCCTTCAGTCTATATTATGGCTTTAGTTATGGTAGTAATTGCGGTGGGCACTACGTTCTTATCTACATGGTTGTCAATGAGGTCGACAAGTCAAAGTTCAAACGCACAAGCAAATCAAACGGGTAAATCGATGATGTATGTAGGACCTCTCATGACATTATTAATCAGTTTCCAGACACCTCTGGGTTTATCATTATATTGGACTGTTAGTAATGTATTCCAGATAGCTCAACAATTATTTATAGAGAAGTATGTCCGAAATAAAAAGGAGTGATAATTGGTGTCGGAGTATATTGAAAAAGAAGGAAAGACTGTTGAATCTGCTATAGAAGAAGCTTTATCAGAGCTAAATATAGAAAAAGAAAATGCAGAGATCGAAGTTATCGATGAGGGAAGCAAAGGTATTTTTGGACTTATTGGCGGAAGAAATGCATTAGTAAGGGTCTATAAGAAAATAGATTTCGAAACAATAGCAAGGGAATTTTTACAGCCTATTTTTGATTCAATGGGAATTGATGAACAGTTAGAATTTACTATCGAAGAAGATAGTATAAACGTTAAAATATCTGCTGAAGATATAGGCATCGTTATAGGCAGAAGAGGAGAAACTCTTGACTCATTACAGTATTTGTTGGGTTTAGTAATTAATAAGAATAGTGATAAATTTATTAGAGTTACTCTTGATGTTGGTAATTATCGTGAAAAGAGAGAAGAAACCCTTAAAAGGCTTGCAAAAAGGCTTGCTGATAAGGTTGCTAAAAACAGAAAGAGTATAGCTTTAGAGCCAATGAATCCTTATGAGAGAAGAATAATTCATGCCACCCTTCAAGGTTTTAGATCGGTAGAAACATATAGTATTGGTGAAGAACCTCATAGAAAAGTTGTAATTAAGTATAAAAGATAATCTAAATAGGCATAAAAGAAATGGGGGAGTGGACGATGGGGAACCGTTGTCCATTTTTTTCATTGATAAACAAAGGTGATAATATGCTAAGCAAAAATAATCAACAATCCGATATTATTGCAGCTGTTTCAACAGCAATTGGAAATGCAGGGATATCTATAATCAGAATGAGTGGAGAAGGCGTATTTGATATTGCCTCAACCATTTTTAAAGGGAAAGGGAATTTCTTTGAATATCCTTCTCACACAATACACTATGGTAAAATAGTTGATCCTGGTAAGGATGAGATTATAGATGAAGTATTGATTACAAAAATGGTGTCTCCCAGAACTTATACTACAGAGGATGTTGTAGAAATTAATTGTCATGGTGGTTATGTTACTGCAAAAAGGATTCTTGATTTATTAATTAGACATGGAGCAAGACCTGCTGAGGCAGGCGAGTTTACTAAAAGAGCTTTTTTGAACGGTAGAATTGATTTAGTTCAGGCAGAGGCCATAATGGATTTGATCGGCTCAATTACAGAAAAGAGCTCAACTGTAGCCGTAACACAATTAGAAGGCAGATTGTCTCAAAAGCTAAATTCAATAAGGAAAAAACTTATTGAAATTTTAGCAGAAATTGAGGTAAATTTAGACTACCCAGAATATGACTTCGAAGAGGTTACAATTTCTAAGTGTGTAGATATAGTTAATGAAATTATAGTAGAACTTGAAAGTTTAATAGAAAGCTTTGATTATGGAAAAGTATTAAGAGAAGGAATAAACGTAGCCATAATAGGTAAACCAAATGCAGGAAAGTCCTCTTTACTCAATCGACTCTCAGGGAAAAACAGGGCTATTGTTACTGATATTCCAGGTACAACAAGAGATGTTTTGGAGGAATATGTTAATATTAGAGGTATACCAATAAATCTATTAGATACTGCCGGACTTAGAGAAGCGACGGATGAAGTGGAGAAAATTGGTGTTGAAAAAGCTCTTGAGGTTATAAATACAGCAGATTTGATATTATTTGTTCTAGATGGGCAAACAGGTTTTGAAAAAACAGACCAAGATATTTTGCAAAATGTTAGTAAATTTAAAGAAAAGACTTTATTTATAGTAAACAAAACCGATAAAACCGACGAGCGAAAGTTAAAAGAAATCAGACAGATAATACCGGAAGTTATCGAAATCTCAGTTTTAGAGGATTCAGGTATAGATGTCTTGGAGAAGGCAATCCAAAATTATGTCAACAAGACTGAAATTGATACACAGAATCAAGTTATTATTACAAATGCAAGGCATAAAAAATTATTGGCTGAAACGTTAGATAGTCTTAAGTCAGTTCTTTTTGCCGCAGATGGCGGTATGACTTTGGACTTAATTGCAATGGATATAAAAGAAGCAGCTGAAAAGATTGGAAATATTACCGGACATGAGATTTCAGAAGAGGTAGTTATGAACATCTTTGAGCGTTTTTGTATAGGGAAATAGTAAGGGGATAGGAATGAGTAAGATTCATAAGACTTATGATGTAATAGTTGTGGGAGCAGGACATGCGGGTTGTGAGGCAGCCCTTGCAGCTGCGAGAATGGGTTTTAAGACTGCTATTTTTACAATAAATCTTGATAGTATTGCAAACATGCCATGTAATCCAAATATTGGTGGGACAGGAAAAGGACATTTAGTTAGGGAAATAGATGCTTTAGGCGGTGAAATGGGTCGCTGTGCTGATAAAACGTTAATACAGTCAAAGACTTTAAATACCGCGAAAGGACCTGCAGTATTTTCTTTGCGTGCTCAGATTGATAGGCGAGCATATCAAAGTGAAATGAAGCATGTTTTAGAGAAACAGGAAAACCTTCATCTGTGCCAAGCTGAGGTTGTTGAGCTAGTTATCGAAGATGAAAAGATAAAAGGCGTTAAAACTCATATAGGATCTTTTTTTCCTGCAAAAACCGTTATACTTACAACGGGTACGTACTTAAAAAGTAAAATTATTATAGGAGATGTATCTTTAGATGCAGGTCCAGATGGACTATTACCTGCGAATTCCTTATCTGAAAGCTTAAAAAGACATGGGATAGAATTGGTTAGGTTTAAAACCGGATCTCCTGCAAGGTTAAACCGTAGAAGTATCGATTTTTCAAATATGATTGAGCAGAAGGGAGATGAGCCAATTATACCCTTCTCGTTTGAAAATGAAGATAAGAATATACAGATGGATCAGATTTCATGTTATTTGTTATATTCAAATGAACATACACACAAAATAGTAAGGGATAATCTCCATAGGTCAGCCCTTTATGGTGGAGTAATTGAAGGTATAGGTCCCAGATATTGTCCTTCTTTTGAAGATAAAATAGTAAAATTTGCTGACAAAGACAGACATCAAATTTTTATTGAACCAACAGGTTTAAATACCGAGGAAGTATATCTTCAAGGCTTTTCAACAAGCATGCCAGAGGATGTTCAACATGCTATGATAAAAAGTTTACCTGGATTTGAGAATGCGCAGATAATGAGGTATGCATATGCAATTGAATATGACTGCATTAATCCAATGGATCTTAAATTATCTTTAGAATTTAGAAATATTAAGGGTCTTTTCGCAGCAGGGCAGATTAACGGAAGCTCAGGTTATGAAGAAGCAGCTGCACAAGGACTAATAGCAGGAATTAATGCTGTTTTGAGTATTAAAGGTCAGGAACCCATAATACTTGATAGATCACAAGCATATATTGGAGTGCTCATAGATGATTTAGTCACAAAAGGAACAGAAGAGCCATACCGAATGATGACTTCTCGTGCAGAATATCGTCTTCACTTAAGGCAGGACAATGCTGATGCTCGCCTGACGCCTCTTGGATATAGATTAGGATTGATTAGTGAACAAAGATATCAGAAGTTTCTTATGAAACAACAGTCCATTAAAGATGAAATTAAAAGACTAAGAAAAAAAGTGTTGTCACCAAGTGATGAGGTCAATCAATTTTTAGATAAATATAAAAGTACACGTATTTCAACAGGAATTAAACTTTATGATCTTTTAAAACGACCTGAAATTAAGTATAGGGCTTTAAAAGAAGTAGATGATCAAATGCCTGAACTTCCAGACTTTATTGCCGATGAAGTATCAATATTAATTAAATATGAGGGATATATTTCAAAACAGATGCAGCAAATTGAGCAATTTAAGAAAATGGAAAATAGAATTATACCCGATGATACAGATTACGAAGAGATACCTGGTCTTAGAATTGAAGCAAAACAAAAGCTTATGAAACAAAAACCTCGCTCTTTAGGCCAAGCTTCACGTATATCGGGTGTATCGCCTGCAGATATATCGGTTTTGGTTATTTATCTAAATGCAAAGACGAGAAGGGAAAAGAAAAAATGAATTCCGAAAATAGGGATATTTTAATTAAAGGGTTTACAAAGTATGGAGTGCAGCTTACAGAAAAACAAATAACCTGTTTTGAACTTTACCATAAAATGCTCATAGAGTGGAATGAGAAAGTGAATTTAACAGCCATCATAGATGAAAGAGAAGTGGTGATAAAGCATTTTATTGACTCTATTTCCATCGTCCCGTTTCTTCCTGAAAACGCATTAAATATTATAGATGTCGGGACGGGTGCTGGTTTTCCAGGGATTCCACTAAAGATTGTAAAAAATGATCTAAATGTTACACTTTTGGATTCACTTGAAAAAAGGGTACGTTTTTTAGATAGTGTTATTAATGAAATTGGTATATCTGATATTAAAGCAATACATGGTAGGGCTGAGGATTTAGGTAAAGATAAAGCTCATAGAGAAATCTATGATGTTGGAACAGCAAGGGCTGTAGCATCTTTGTCGGTTTTATGTGAATACATATTACCTTTTGTTCGCGTTGGTGGATACTTTATAGCTATGAAAGGTAGTACTGTAGAAAATGAAATATCTGACTCAAGAGCAGCTTTGGACATTCTCGGTGGTGAGATAGAGCATGTAGCTAATTTTATATTGCCTTTTGAAAAAAATGAAAGAAATATTATTTTGATCAAAAAAATTAGACAGACACCGACAAAGTATCCAAGAAAGAGTGGAAAGCCTACAAAAAGCCCTCTAAAATAATCGTGAAAACCCTTATTATCAAGGGTTTTATGCGATCGAAAGTTCATATCAAAAAAAGGATTCTAAAAAGTCATCGGCGAATATAGTGGTTATGGAAATCTTTGTGTCCTAAAGAAACAAAAGAAAATTTAGTAAGGAAGGTGCCGTTATGACTTTACAGGAAAGATTACTGTTCAATCGATCCGAAAAAAAAACCGACCAAAGAAAAATAACTTATATACCTATCGATAACATAAGGCCTAATCCCTATCAGCCAAGAAGAAACTTTGAATATGGTTCATTGGAGGAGCTATGTAATTCAATAAAAGAGTATGGTGTTATTCAACCTATAAATGTAAGACGAACTGCTTCAAAAAACTATGAACTCGTTTCGGGAGAGAGACGCCTAAGAGCCTCTATGATGGCGGGATTAAAGGAGATTCCTGCAATAATTATTGAAGTAAATGAAGATGACTTGGCTATAATGGCTTTAATTGAGAACTTACAAAGAGAAGATCTCGGGTATATGGAAGAAGCAGAAGGGTATAAAAATTTAATTAATGAGCATGGTTTAACCCAGGAGGAATTAGCACAGAAAATTGGTAAAAGCCAATCCACTATTGCAAATAAAATACGGCTGCTTAAGCTATCTCCAATGGTAAAGAAAATTCTTGCTGACAACAAACTTACAGAGCGTCACGCAAGAGCATTATTAAGACTTCATGATGAACAGCTCCAATTGAAAGTCCTTCAAAAAGTTTGTGAAAATGACCTAAATGTTAAAAGAACAGAAGAACTAGTTCAAAAAGCGCTTGATAAATATTCAAACCCTAAATTATATGAGAATGAAAAACGTCTTACTCGTTCAATTAAGGATATAAGAATTTTTGTAAACACAATAAGGCAGGCAATCGATTTAATGAAAAAATCAGGTGTAAATGCGAAAGCTGCACAAATTGACAGAGGAGAATTCGTAGAATTCATTGTAAGAATTCCAAAAAAAGAACAAACAATGAAGAAAGCTCAGTAGTATTTATTTAAAGCTATGTATGAACTTTGCTTTAATATAGGTCCGTAAGCTTCTCTCCCAAATGTTTATAATATGCTCTGAGGTATGGGTTAAAGCATATTAATAAAAAAACAGCGACCAGTTAAGAGTTAAGTGTTACATCGCAAAATGCTTAGTTAAGTATATAAAAGCACTTCCTTATTATTTCGGGAAGTGCTTTTTAACTGTATTGTACGAGAAATAATAAAGTGGACAGAAGACGAAAACTTTATTAAAATAGATTATGATGCTTTTTTAAGTACTAATTAAGATCATTTATATAATAAAAAATAGAGGTAAAAATAATAACAAAAATATACATATGAATTGAAAGATTTAAATATGCGTATGAGCCATAGTTCTGATAATTTTGTGGTTCAAGAGAACATAGCTCAATTTATGTATTTCGGAAGGGAGCAATAAATTAATGTCGGATATGAATAATACTCCGGATGAAAATTTTGAAAGTGGAATTATACCGGTTGATATTGAATCAGAAATGAAACAATCCTTTATTGATTACGCAATGAGTGTAATAGTTGATAGAGCACTACCGGATATTAGGGACGGTTTGAAACCTGTACACAGAAGAATTTTATATACAATGTTTTTGTCAGGATTTACGCCAGATAAGGCATACAGAAAATCTGTTGCAACAGTAGGTGAGACGTTAAAGAGTTTTCACCCTCATGGTGATGCTGCAGTATATGATAGTCTTGTAAGGCTTGCCCAAGACTTTTCTATGAGATATCCGCTGGTGGATGGCCATGGGAATTTTGGATCGGTTGACGGGGATTCTCCAGCAGCTATGAGGTACACCGAGGCAAGATTACAAAAAATTTCAATGGAAATGTTAAAAGATATTAACAAAGATGCCGTTGATTTTAAGCCCAATTTCGATGACCATGATATTGAGCCTGTTGTGTTACCTTCAAAATTTCCAAACCTATTAGTAAACGGATCTTCAGGTATAGCCGTTGGTATGGCTACAAATATCCCACCTCATAATTTGAATGAAACTATTGATGCGGTTATACATCTAATTGATAATCCTGAAGCAGATTTACTAGAATTGATGGAACATATTAAAGGCCCGGATTTTCCAACAGGTGGTATTATTTATGGTAGGAAAGGTATAAGAGATGCATATACCACAGGTAGAGGTAGGATTGTTGTCAGGGCTGTTACTAACATAGAACCTTACGGAAACAATCGTCAAAGAATTGTTGTTACAGAGTTACCGTATCAAGTAAATAAAGCACGGCTAATTGAGAAAATAGCAAATTTGGTTAAAGATAAACGTTTAGAGGGTATTTCAGACCTTCGTGATGAGTCGGATAGAGAGGGCATGAGAATTGTTATCGAACTTAAAAGAGATGCTAATGCAAATGTTGTGTTGAATCAACTTTATAAGAACACACAACTTCAAGATGCATTTAATGCAAATATGCTTGCTCTTATTCCACTTCCTGATGGTAAGTTTGAACCGAAGGTTGTGAACTTAAAAGAAACAATTAGTTATTATATTCTTCATCAACAGGATGTAATTAGGCGTAGGACAAAATATGAGCTAGAGAAAGCAGAAGCAAGAGCACATATTTTAGAAGGCTTAACTGTTGCACTTGACCATTTAGATGAGGTAATAAGTATAATTAGAAGTTCACGTACAGAAGCGTTGGCTAAACAGAACCTCATGGAAAGGTTCGGATTAAGTGAAAAGCAATCTCAGGCAATCGTTGATATGAGATTGGGTAGACTGACCGGGTTGGAGAGAGAAAAAATTGAGGCTGAATACAAAGAAATCCTCGAGAAAATTGCAGGATATAAAGCTATCCTTTCAAATCCTGAGTTAGTGAACGGAATTATAAAAGAAGAATTAACTGAAATAAGAAATAAGTATGGGGACGAAAGAAGAACTCAAATTACTCATGCTGCCGAAGATATTGAGTTAGAAGATCTTATTGAAGATACCGATGTTGTAATTACGTTAACTCATTTTGGTTACATTAAGAGGACTGCAGCAGATGTATATAAGAGTCAAAGGCGTGGTGGAAAAGGCGTTACTGCTCTTACAACCAGAGAGGACGATTTTGTTACTGATATTTATACCACCTCAACTCACCATTATATGCTTTTCTTTACAAATAGAGGAAAGGTTTACAGACTTCGCGTATGGGAGATACCCGAAGCAAGTCGTCAAGCAAAAGGAACAGCCATTGTGAATCTTCTTGAGTTGGATCCTGGTGAAACAGTGTCTGCAGTTATTACCCTTAAAGGGGAAGAAGAGAACATGTATTTATTCATGGCTACCAGAAGCGGTATGGTTAAAAAGACACCTCTTAGCAGATATCAAAACATACGTAAAGGTGGTCTAATCGCTGTAACATTAATAGAGAATGATGAATTGATCGAAGTGCGTTTGACAGAGGGAGATCAGGATGTCATGCTCATTACAAAAGAAGGTATGGCCATCCGCTTTAATGAATGTGATGTAAGATCTACAGGCAGAACATCACAAGGTGTAATAGGAATAAGGCTTGACGAAGGTGATGAAGTAATTTCCATGTTATGCTGTTGTGAATATACGAAATTGCTTGTTGTTACAGAGAATGGTTTTGGTAAAAGAACAGAATTAGAAGAATACAAGACCCAAAACAGAGGTGGAAAGGGCGTCCTCACCTATAGAGTTACAGAGAAAACAGGTCAGATCGTGGGTGCAAAACTTGTTGATGATGAAGATGATATTTTGCTTGTGAATCTTGACGGTAACATTATACGTATGAATGTGGCAGAAATAAGTATATTAAGCCGTGTAACACAAGGAGTAACATTAATGAGAGGCGTTGGAGAAAACAAAGTCGTATCCATAGCTCGTATTACTAAAGAGATGAAAGAGGATGATGAGGAAAGCGACTCCGAAGAATAGCTTCAGGTGATGCCCCCAAAACTATATTGATTAGGAAATAGTTTTGAGAGTTTGGAAAGTAAAAGTGTTTCATTATTAGTTGCAATTTGCGCACGAAAAATTTACTGCCCAAAGTTCTTGACAAAATCATATTCAGGTGATAGTATATAAAAGCTGTCTTCAACAGCGCATCAAAATAGCAATGTTGAAAAGACAGACAATATGTTTGAAGGCAGAAATTGGTAGACATAAATTGCTTGACAGCATAACTTCAACATGATAGAATGATTATCCCGAAGCCGATGACACTTTAAAGTTGCTTATGCAACAGCGCAAGAGGCGAAGGATAAACGGGTAAGAAC
>JAAYPS010000034.1 GCA_012519655.1 Clostridiaceae bacterium
CCTTCTAAGCCGTGGGTCAGGGGTTCGAATCCCTTCAGGCACGCCATTTACAAGGATTGTTATAGTAAAACTAATATTTTACAGGTAACAGTCCTTTTATAATGTTCATTTTCTTAATGGTCCACTTATTTTTGTAATTTCGTCACCGTAACATCCTTTTATTATATTGAATCTCACGGTATATCACAGTTACTAATTACAGTATTCAAACTCACTGCTTGATTTTATTATTTCCCTATTTTATGTTTGACACAAATATTATTTGATGTTATTATTACTCTAATCTTTAGAAAGTATATAAATCCAAAGAAGATTTGAATTTTTTAAATTCTACTTTCTAAGGCCTATATTAATTTAATAGTGTAAGATAGAGGCGCATTTTTAATTAGTAAATTCATTTAGATATATGGGTATCGCTTGATTTGAATTGAAAGGGAAAAATGCCGAAGGAAAATTCTTCCCATAGAGTTTTTCCTGGTTCTTCAGTGAATAACTGCAGGACTGTCATCAACACAATTGATGGAGCGCTATCGTTAAGATTTCCGTTAAAGGTAATATTAACTGCTGAATGTTCTATCAGCAGTTTTTTTATTATTTGTAACTTGGTTTAGGACTTAAAATGTTTGGAACGTTACTTGCAGCAAGTATTAATAAATGCCATATATTTTACAATAAAAATTCTGCACTGTGGCATTTGAAAAACTAATTAATCTTTTTAATGCAAAGTTGTAAATCAACACAATATGTAGTATAAATATTTTGGAGGGGTTTTTATGAAAAAATACAAATTAGCAATCGTTGGTGTCACCGGGATGGTCGGACACACTTTTTTGAAGGTTCTTGAACAAAGGATTCTTCCTATCTCCGAACTATACTTTTTTGCTTCAAGCAGATCTGCAGGAAAAACTATAGAGTTTCAAGGCAAAGAATACATTATTGAAGAATTAACTGAAAATTCTTTTGACAGAGGTATCGATATTGCTTTATTCTCAGCAGGCGGGAGCATTAGTAAACAATATGCACCTATTGCTGTTAAAAAAGGCTGTATTGTAGTAGATAACAGTAGTGCGTGGAGAATGGATCCATCAGTACCTCTTGTTGTTCCTGAAGTAAATCCTGAAGACATAAAATTACACAAGGGGATTATTGCAAATCCAAACTGTTCTACAATTCAAGCTGTCGTTGCCTTAAAACCACTAAAAGATAAGTACGGCATCAAAAGAGTTGTTTATTCAACATATCAAGCCGTTTCAGGAGCGGGTATGGGCGGATATAATGATTTAGAAAATGGTCTTAAAGGTGAGGCACCAAAGAAGTTTACTTATCCTATTGCAGGAAATTTAATACCCCATATAGACGTATTTGAAGACAACGGCTATACAAAAGAAGAAATAAAAATGATTGAGGAAACAAGAAAAATTCTAGGTGACCAAAATCTACGTATAACTGCAACTACAGTCAGAGTTCCTGTTTTTAACTCACACAGTGAATCTATTAATGTCGAGCTTGAGACACCTTTTGAGATTGAAGATCTTAAGAACACCTTGAAAAAAGCTCCAGGCATTGTTGTACAAGATGATCCAAATAACAACCTCTACCCTATGCCAATAACTGCAACAGGTAAAGATGAAGTATTTGTTGGCAGAATTCGTAGAGATGAGAGTGTGGAAAATGGTGTAAATCTTTGGGTTGTATCAGATAACATTCGTAAAGGTGCAGCCACTAATACAGTTCAGATTGCCCAAAAACTTATTGAATATCTCGATAAGGAGTGATTATTTTGAAAAAGACTATTTTTGAGGGGTCATGTGTAGCATTGGTTACACCCTTTACCGATGATGGTATTAATTATGATAAGCTTGAAGAATTAATTGAGTGGCATATTAAAGAAGGAACAGATGCTATTCTAATATGCGGAACTACAGGTGAAGCGTCAACAATGCCTGATAAAGAGCATATGGAAGTTATTGATTTTGCTGTTCGTAAAATAGCTGGAAGAGTGCATATGATGGCTGGTACGGGAAGCAATGACACAAAACATGCTGTTGAACTCAGTAAATATGCTGAATCTGTAGGAGTTGACTCTATTCTTTCGGTAACACCTTACTATAACAAAACAACACAGGAAGGATTGTATCAGCATTTCAAGACAATTGCTAACTCTATTAAGATTCCGGTTGTTCTTTACAATGTTCCTTCTAGAACTAATTTAAACATCAACCCAGATACTCTAAAGCGCCTGTCTGCGATTCCTAATATAGTTGCAGTTAAAGAATGCAACTTAAATCAGGTTGCTGAAACAAGGTTGCTTTGTGGAGATGATCTCATTATTTATTCAGGTGAGGATGGAAATGTTATTCCATTAATGGCTTTAGGAGGCAAAGGTGTTATTTCAGTTATTGCAAATATAATTCCTTCTGATATGCATAAAATGGTAAGTCTATTTTTAGAAGGAAATTTGAAAGAAAGCAGTAAAATACAAATTAGTATTGCTAACCTTGTAAATGCACTTTTCTGCGAGGTAAATCCTATCCCTGTTAAAGCAGCAATGAATCAAATGGGTATGAACGTTGGACAATGCCGTATGCCTTTAGTTGAAATTAGTGATAAAGGCTTAAAGATATTACAAGCAGCACTTATCGAATATGGTTTAATTTAGCCGTCACTATAAAGCAAACATATGAAAGGATGCATGTAAAATGGTAAGAATATTATTAAGCGGTTGTAATGGAAAAATGGGGCAAGTAATAACAGCTGCTGCGCGTTACAGAGAAGATGTCAAAATCGTTGCAGGTTTCGATATAAGTGATTCACGAGATAATGGTTACCCTGTTTTTACACAATTAGAGCAGTGCAATGTATCAATGGACGTTATTATAGACTTTTCCCATCCTGCTGCGCTTAAGAGCGTTCTGGATTATGCTGTATCCAAAAAAATACCACTAATTGTAGCAACAACTGGTCTTTCTGATGAGCAGATTCTAAAAATCAAAGAAAGCTCACAACAGATACCAATATTATATTCTGCTAATATGTCCCTGGGTGTAAACCTTCTTCTGGAACTTGTAAAAAAAGCCACTAAGCTTTTATACACTAACTTTGACATAGAAATTGTTGAAAAACATCATAATCAGAAAATAGATGCCCCCAGTGGTACTGCCCTTGCACTTGCAGATGCGATAAATCAGACCTTACCTGAAAAATATAAATATGTTTACGACAGACATACATGCCGAGTTAAGCGAAGCAAAGATGAAATAGGTATGCATTCTATTCGTGGCGGTAACATAGCAGGTGAACACACTGTGATATATGCAGGTAAGGATGAGATTATTGAGCTAAAACATACAGCAAACAGTAAAGAAGTCTTTGGTGTTGGTGCATTGAAAGCAGCAGTGTATCTGCATGATAAGAAACCAGGGTTCTACACTATGCAAGATCTGCTAAGTATTTAATCAAACAATAACCAAAGGGGTGGCAAGCCACCCCTTATTGTTTTCTATATAAGGTTTTTGTAATATAACCTTTACATAACGCGCTTATTCGCTCCCGTACTTTTTACTTTTCCTCTGAATTTTGTTCGTCTACTTTATCATTATTATCGTTATGGCTATTTTCATCGATATTCTGTTCTTCGTCAATCGCTTTTACTTCGTCATCACCTAAACTACTATCTTCCTCATCATTTTCACCCTCCAATGAAGGTTGTATCATATACTTATCGATTTTGGAATATACATAGAAATTCGTTAAGTAGCTAACAAAAGCCATTGTAAATAGCGCAAACAAAACATAGCCTATAACTGGGTAGTAGAATGAAAAATAAATAAATACAAAAGATACAATCAGAATAAGAAGATTTGGAATAAACTTCATTATTGCAAACAAAAATGAATTTTTATAAAGTTGCTTTATGCTCAAATTAAATGTAACCATCATTGGATATATATACATACTCATCATCATAAAAACTAAAAAAGCTACAATAATAAGAACGCTGGCAGCGGTAATTATAAGATTTTCAGTTCTATAACTTATATAAAAATATATGTCAAATAAAACAAGCACTGTTACGACTGTATTGATTAAACCTACAATCATACCTTGCTTAAAGTTTTTCCGCGCATTTTCTTTAAAATCCCACCAAATAAAAGCATGTTCTTCACGGGAATAATTTCTCAAAATATACGTCATACCAGCCTGTGCAGGACCTACTGTTATTAGTGGTAAACATATGAATATTGTCATTAACGGGATAGCACCGAAAAATAACGTACTAGATATGTCGTCTGGAGATAAACCTAAATTCTGCGTTATAAGTAAATGCAAATATCCAGTAAAGAACACTAAAAAAATGAGTGCTGGGATATTAAAGATTCCAAAAAGTAAATTTACTTTTATAAGGTTCCAGAATTTCCTTCCAAGTACTTCAAAAAATATTCTAAACCTGGATTTCGGCGGTGCATCCTTGGGTACACCTGGCCCCTCTTTAGTATAGTCAAATAATCCAAAAAATCCTGCCATAATAAACCTCGATTTCTACTAAATATAGATTAAAATTTAGCTTTTGTTAGATTTATGCACAAATATATACAAAAAAATATATAAGAAGCATTAATAAACTGCATACTTAATCAAATAAAATATAAAGCTATACTGTGCAATTTAAGTAAATTGTACCAGAATGAAAATACTTATTCAACACCAAAAAACTCTGTCGGTTTACAATACACCTGGTTAGAATTGTTTTTAGTAAGCAAAATGGAAATATTCCAATCAGTGAGTATTTCCATTTTTTTAGAGAGCTATATTCTGTTTTCAAATAGGTTCAACAACTGATTGACCGTAGGCCACTTTCGTCAAAACATCCCTATAATACAGGTAGTTCTCTAAAGGAACATCAAAAGGTATGGCATGATCAACATGTGGCACATAACCGCCTTTTTCAATCATTGCAGGTACCTTAGACATTACTTCACGATAAATAGCCTTTTTGTCTTTAGCAAGCTCTCTTTTATCTATCCCCCCCAATAGAGCAAACTCAGGATATTCCTTTCTCAATTGCAACATGTCATTTCCAGCAGCAATCTCACAAGGTGATACTCCATCTACACCCGATTCGATCCAACATGGAATTAATCCTCCAGGATATCCATCACAGTCAACATACACAAATTTCACACCATTACTTTTTAGAAAACTTATAAGACGTTTGTAATGGGGCATCATAAACTTACGGAACATTTCTGGAGAGATCATGGGAGCATTTTTATAAGCCATATCTTCCTTTAGCTCCACCATATCAATTTTCAGCTCTTTAATACCCCTTTTCAAAGTTTCGATACAAAAGTCGGTAAGAAAAGTAAACATCTCTTCCAATAACTCAGGCATATCGTAAAATGCAAAGCATAGATTCTCAAATCCCATCCAGTCTCGCACAACCCAGAACAGATAAGGAATAGACAGGTGAGTTGCCACAGGGGCCATTTCAAGAATTTTAGCCTGTAGAGGCCAATTATCCACATATCGGCTAGGCTCACTACTTATATACCTCTTTTTCATTTCTAAAAAGTCTTCTCTGTTTTCAACAGGGAACTTTAGCCACTTTCTAGTGACAAAACCCGGATTCTCTATTTCAGCGAAATCCTGTCTAATGGCGCCAAGTCCATCCTGCCAAATTCGATAATGCTCATTTTCTTCAATGGTCTTTTCTTCAAAGTATGGATATAACCCCATTGATATTGGAACATTTATAAAAGCTGGATCTAGATTGAAAAAGGATTTTTGATTTTCATTTTCTGGATAACCCTGCTTTACCCATTCGCGCATAGTTGCCTTACGGATATTCCATTCTATCAAAGGAATTCTGTCAACAGGCTTAAATAATAAAGTATTCATTAATCTTTCTTTGCTATTCAATTTAAACGCCCCCCTACATTTGCTTACAACTTATAATCTATAACAGTTTCGTATAAAGCTCTTACATTTTCCAATGGAACACCGGCATGCATTTCTGTAGATGAACCAAGCATGATCTTACCTTCGGAATCTTCGATAGCCTTAATAACACAATCCCTGATTTGCTCTGGTTTACCAAATGGAAGCAGGTTTGAAACGTCTATACCACCTGCCATGATAAGTTTTGGATAACGTCTATGAATTTCTTTAATATCCATTCCTGCTTCTGTTTCAATTGGATTGAGTATATCAATACCAGCTTCAACAAAATCATCCAACACACGCATTAAATTTCCATCCGAATGAAACATGAACTTCCAGCCTGCTTTATGGCATTCATCTACAATTCTTTTCAGCCTGGGGAAAAACTCAGCACGTAAATAATCGGGTGAAAACATTGTAGTGCCCTTATAAGCAATATCTTCGGCCACGAAAATGCCTTGAGGCTGTACGGCTTTTCCACGTGTTTTTTCACTTAGTAGTCGGATTTTTCTAATGCATGATTCTGTTTTCGCTTCAAGCGCCTCTGAAATTACTTCTGGACAGTCATACATAAAGTATGAGAATTGGTCCAATCCCACTTCGGAATGCAGATAACCCAATCCAACACCGCCAAAGCTCCAGAATATATACGTATCATCTATTTTTTCATTTAAATGAGCATACCTATCGATTGTGTTTTGAATACTTTCATCCAATCGACTCACATCGTTATCCTTTGCAATATGCTCGGTTCTTAGAAATGCCTCGTAATCATCCGAGTCATTAAAACGTATAGGTTCATTCCACGTAGTCCAGCGATACTGTTTATTTGTTCTGCCATCTGGCAAAACTGTTTCTTTATCGGGCAATGGATATTTTATAGAAGCTCTGGTGGAGTCAAGAATTTTTCCAACTGCTTTATAAACCAAATCTTCAGCGTTTTCAAATGTCAGCTTACCACCCGAATAGTATTCAATAGCTGCATCATTACGAAGCAGATCAAAAATCGGAATACGATCAACAGGATCATGATTTAATAAACGATTGACCCTTTCCATACTTGTCATATGTCCTACCTCCATTAGTTGTATTCGTCTCTTAAGTTCTTGCACTTATCTATTTAACTGGAATCACTTTTGTTGTTTAATGCTTGACCTTTTAACTTTTAACTGGTAACTCTTTTTTGGTTACTTAACATTTGACCTTTTATTATTGAAAGTGAGGCAGATATTTACGATGTGCCTCTAGTAATTCATCTGTCAAGTCCTCCACAATCTCTTTGTTGAAAACTTGGGGTGATATATGCATGGCACGAGCAATCAAGTTCCTATCACCTGTGATAGCTGCCTTTACAGTAGCCTCTTGTTCATCTATAACGGTTTGCATATATCCTGTCAAATATTCTGGTATTTCTCCACTCATGACTGGGAAAATTCCACTTCCGTTGACATCAGCCCATGTTTCAACAATTACATCTTTAGGTAGGTTGGTAATTTGTCCTTGATTAGGCATTGCAACAATATTGCGGGATGCTTTACCGGTATACAAAGATTCAACAATATCAGCAAGCGACTCACTGGAAGGTTGAATTTCAGGTATAGGTTTTTTACCATTCATTATATCGAAAATCTCCTGTTGCTTCTTTTCGTTCAACATTTGTCTGCGGGGTAGTACTCCTTTTCTGCGAATATGGTATTTCTTCATAACATCAAGATCATTACAATAAAAAGGCAGATTTTCAGCTACATGATTTGATGAGCCAACAGGAAAATATCCAAAACGCTCAAATAACACAAAATTTAGATAATACTCCATGTTTTTTCCTACAAGCATTTGAGAAATGACATCATCGGTGGTATTAGTTCTCAGTACTCCATTTTTGTTCTGAAAATACTCCACATATCTTTGAACAGAAAGCTCACTATCCGCTGGTCTTCCCTTTATTGTGATGTTTTTCATCCAGGTAAAATGATTAACACCCACACTAACAGCGTTAACATCCTCGGTCTTAACACCAAAATAATCTGCCAGCATGGAAATTGTTCCTGAGTAGTTATGGCAAAGTCCAACACACTTTATAGACGTTTCCATACACACTGCTCTTGTCAATTGTGACAGCGGGTTTGTAACATGAACCAGCCAAGCATCAGGGCAAATTCTCTCCATTTTCCTTGCAATATCTATAAATACCGGAATGTTTCTTAGAGATCTGAAAATTCCGCCTGGTCCAACAGTGTCACCCACCGTATGATATATACCATACTTTTCAGGTATATCATAATCCAAAGCCATAGCGTTCAAACCACCGGTGGATATGGATATACATACTATTGACGCATCTTCCAAGGCTGAATCTAGTTCATCAACAGTTACCTTCCAGTTCGCACCAAGTACCTCTAACATCTTCTCGCAGTATTTCTTCATTGTTTCAGCCGCTGTTTTATTGATATCTACCAATACCAACTCGCTACCTGACAGACTTTTTTTCGCAAACAAATCGCCTGCCAGAGTAGGTGTCCAGTTGAAGCTGCCGCCTCCAACCATAACCACCTTACATCCCATAGCATTCACTCCTTAATTATTAGCATTTATTAAAAGCTGAAAAATACCTAATACTTTTCTATTATTAAGTGCAACATTTTAAATCGCAAGGTTTTAGTATCTACGATTCAGATACATCATCTAAATATAGTGTATATAATTAAATAAAGAAAATCTTAAAGGAGATTGCTTAATATAATTATTATTAACATATATTGCTCTTTATAGGTTAATAAATAAATGCACCTTAAAGTATATATTCTCTCGTGCTAATGCTGCTATAACCAAGGTCTACAAGTTTGCAACACAGCCAGCTATATGCTACAATAAAAGTTATTATTGGTGTGGCGAAAATGGAGGTATCAATGGAAAACAAAGCAGAATTGTCAAAGTTTTCAGATTTTCGAATTAGCTACAGTGAAACCAAAATAGATAAGGCAACATCAATTCATCATTACCATGATACTTATGAAATTGTTCTATTTGAAAAAGCAGATTTACAAATTTTTATAAAAGACTATGAATACAAAATCAGTGACGGTGATGTATTCTTCATCAATGAATTTGATATACATCATATCATGTATAACGTCACACCACATTATGAACGTTATGTTGTTCATTTTAAAAAGGATCTTCTTCTCCCCTTACTTAAAGTCATGAATATGGAGAGCATTCTTGAGCAACTCTCATGCATTCCTTACCGTAAAGTTCATCCAAATCTTAAAGTACGCACAGAGTTGAAATCCTATTTTGAGTCCATCCACCGTGCAACTGGGTTCAAACATGAGCCTTTTGACGAAACATCAAAGGCACAAGTATTATCCAATCTAATGCTTTTACTCATTCGTGTTCATGAATTGTTAAAAACGGAGCAACCAAAACATGAGCTGTCAAGAAGCGATTACATAATTCAGGATGTTATCAGATATATTGATACAAACTATATGAATCAAATAAACTTGGAACAATTGAGCAATAGTCTATTTACTAACAAATACTATTTATGCCATTTATTTCGAAAAAAGGCCGGGTTTTCAATTATGGAGTATGTTCAATATCGAAGAATTATCGAAGCGCAAAAATTGTTAAAGGACACAGATAATGATATCACTGGCATCTGTTATGATTGTGGGTTTAATAATGCCCAGCATTTTTACAGAGTGTTTCGAAAAATATCAAAGGTTACACCTCTTCAATACAGGAAAATTCATAGAGTAATATAAAAATAAATACATTTTTGAGATTACTGGCTGCCTTGTCAAGTGTTCCATAAACTCTTGACACCATTCGTATTCCTTAGTATAATAAATTTTGCTGTTAAAAGATATTGTATAATATATTAATTAATATGCGAGTGTGCTGGAACTGGCAGACAGGCACGTTTGAGGGGCGTGTGTCTTATGGCGTATGGGTTCAAGTCCCATCACTCGCACCAAGCTATGAGCAGATTTCTAAAAGCTGAAATCTGCTCTTTTTTCATAAGGAATACTTTTTTATTTTCTCTTTTACATATGGAATATCTTTTTTCTTTTCTTTCAGGAAATACTCTTCCCTACGACATTTATACATCAAAGCTGCTATTAACTAGTTTATTCTGTTTATATTGGCACATTATGCACCGTTTGTGCAATATTGCTAAATGTAAAGTTGAATCAAACTGGAAACTTGTGTATAATACATATATATAGTTGTAAAGGAGGCTAAATTTATGGCAGTTTCTTTGGAAAAAATTCAAAGATGGGTAAAAAGAAAGAACTCAAAAAAGATTATCAATGTACTTAATGATGACGACTATGAAACTCGAATCAATGCTATCCGAGCATTGTCAAACTTCAATAGTCTTGATGTTATCAA
>JAAYPS010000035.1 GCA_012519655.1 Clostridiaceae bacterium
CCCCACTGTTTACTGCAGATTCATACATTCTTAGTGCATTTTCTGATCTAATAATACATCCGGTGTGTTTAATGGAATTCTTCTTCATTTCTCGAAGCCACACGTCACCAAAACTAATATCACTAGTTTCTCCGAATTGGTCCTGACATAACAGACATGATTCATTAATAAAAAAATAAGCATTTTTATACGCACATATTGTTTTAGTATAAGACATGTTTTTTTCTGTTCCATTTTTATACTTTACTATAGTTGATCCTCTCCAATGACCTTTTTTATAGTATATTCTTTCAGCATTATCAAGTGATACTTTCTTCTTATTAAGCGGTATGAGTGTTGCAGATTTTGAATAAACTCCACTACAATAGAGGGCAATCTTAAGCAGTATCTTTTGCTTTAATTCTGGTCTCTTTTCAATAATGTTGTTTAAAGCCCTCATTTGACATGGCAATAAAACAACGGCTATACGTCCATTAAATTGCAACAATTCATCAAAGTGCTTCAGTAAAGGTATATACATATATATACTTGTCCCACAATCTCTAATCTCCTCTTCAGTAGTTGCAATAAATGTTTTGTATCCAAGTTCTCCATTAACAATTATGCTTTTTGTAACCCATGCCCCATCAATCTGCTTAGTTCTTATTAGGTGACATAATAAGGCAGTAACCATTCCACCTGATGAACAATTCTGACGGATACTCTGGTCAGATGCATAACCCATTCTGCAAGTTATATGTTTGCCAATATACCTATCCGTATTACTTGTATCTAGCAGAGCACCTTTTTTGGGAACTAAAACTACTTTATCAATTATTTCTGATATATAGGCAATATTATTTAATGAACTCTTTATTACTGCTTCAATATTTTCACTAATTTTTGAATGTATATCTTCCTTGTTTACTATGAAGGATTCGAACCTTTCTGTTAATTCTCCGACAGATAATTCTGAAAAATCAATTGTATACTCACCAAGATTAAACATATCTAGAACTTCCTTATATTTATGACTCCATCCGATAAGAAATGTCGGTACATTTTTTACAAGAGCACCAATCATTGCATGAAAACGAGATGCAACTAATACATCAGTATGAGAAATAAACTCTCTGATTTCTTCAGCTTTCATTTCATTTGGATACCAACGGACCATTTCTTTTTTATTTACTTGCTGATATACTTCATTGCAAACCAACAAATCGTTATTTCTCGGTTTTATTTTTCCTTCTCTCGCAGCATTAGCAATTATTAAAACATTATAGCCATTATTATTAAGATAATTAATAAAGTCCGTCATGGTTTTTATGTAATCAATACCTAATTTATCACATTTTTTTTGAACAACTGAACTTATTGATATTGAAACTATTTTTTCTTTTTGGTTATAAAAAGAATCATTCTTGCAGATCTTATTTACTTCTTCAGTAATCATACAATCATCAGGCATCGAAAAAGCACCGTCTGCACAAAGTTTTACATTACTCTCTATACCAATACTTTTTAAATTTGTATATGTAATATATCCCCGAGCACAAATTAATTTTAGCTTGGGTAATATCCATTTAGCCAAGATACGGTTTATCAATGAATTAAATGGCCCTAATGCCTGTGAATATTTAACAACCGGAACGCCCAAAAGCAATGGTACTGCAGCGCAAACAAAGGCATAAGTATTCATAACAATTCCTCGTGAATCAACGAAAGAAATACCCGCTTCATCAATTACCAGATCCGTTGATAAATAAGCCTTTATTATCTTATTCAACTTAAAAACTTTTTTGACAAATGGAATCCAGCCAAACAATTTATATAATATTGCCAAAGGAAAAGCTATAAATAACAAGTGTTCAGGTTTAGTTGGTATTATTTTTATAAAATCAAAAGGAGCTTGCTCTTTATCTTCCTTAGGATATACAGACATAAGATTAATCTTCAATCGTTCACCATATATCTCTCTAAGTTGTTTGACAGAACTTTGGAGCATTGCATAAGCTCCTTTATTTCCGCTATAACTTGCTGCGGTTATAGCAATAGTTATATCTTTCATGTTATCTCACCCATTTAAATAATTAGACTTTTAAATGTTTATTTACTGACTGCTGCTTCATCTTTGCTAAGTAAAACTAATTGAGTATCTTTATCAGCTTCTATTTTTCTGATCCTATATTGTATATCCTCTAAAATCTTCCTGTTTGCGGCAATTATATCAGCTTGTAAACCTACAATAAATGTTTGCACTCCCATCAAAATTAAAATAGCTGATAAAATCAGTGACTGAATATGGCCTGCACCAGTTCCACTTAAATAAAATATTAAAA
>JAAYPS010000036.1 GCA_012519655.1 Clostridiaceae bacterium
TAAGAAACACAGAGGGACGGTTCTTTTGTGTTGTTAAATAGGTAACCTATTGGTGAAATAAGGTTTGATAGATAAATAAGTAGCTAGCAGGAATTAATTTTGTAGTAAATAACACAAAAGAACCGTCCCCCTGTGTTGCCCCTGTGTTGTGTTAGTTAGAATGAGGGGATAACAGCACCATCATATGTTTCATTGATGAATTTTTTAACCTTTTCACTTTGAACAGCTTCTACCAATGCTTTTATTGCTTGGGTTTGCTCATTCCCCTCTTTTACAACAATTACGTTTGAGTATGTTTGTGCTGCATCAGAATCCTTATCCTCTACAGCTAATGCATCTTTACCAACATTTAATCCAGCTGCAATCGCATAATTGCCGTTAATTACTGCTAGATCCACGTCCTCAAGTGCACGAACGATCTGCGCCGCCTCAATCTCTTTAATGTTGAGATTTTTTGGATTAGAATCAATATCCAAAATAGTAGCTGTAAAATCAGCACCTTCTTTCAGTGTGATCAAGCCTTGAGCTTCGAGTAGCAGTAAAGCTCTCGCCTCGTTTGTCCCATCGTTTGGAACTGCTATTGTCGCACCATCAGCAAGCTCATCAATGGATTTTGTTTTCCCAGCATATATTCCAAAGGGTTCATAATGGATAGCAGCAACGGGAACAAGGTGAGTACCATTTTCTTCATTAAAGTTTGTTAAGTAAGGTAGATGTTGAAAGTAGTTTGCATGTAACTCCCCGTCTTCGGTGGCAGTATTGGGAAGAATATAGTCGTTATACTCTATAATTTCAAGAGTATATCCCTGCTCAGCTAATATTTCTTTAGCAACTTCCAATATTTCTGCATGTGGAGTAACACTTGCGCCAATTTTTATAGTGTTCTCTTCTTGTTTTTTGCAGCCTGTAAACAAAGCAGCAATTAGTGTGATGGAAATTAAAATTGTTACAATCTTTTTCATGGTTAATCCTCCTAAAAAATTTTTATTGTTTTATTTAAACTTTTTAATTCAATCTTTACTTATCAGTGCCTAAGATTTTCTGCAACATACTTTAAAGGCTTTGTATTTATTCCTTTCTTCAAATTGGACAATAACTTGAAAGAATTAAGTATTTGCATTTCTTCAATTTTCTAAGTCTATATGATATAACTAAGCCGACTTATCCATTAAATATGCCTTTGAAGTTTCTTTACCAACGGCTCGTTTTCAATAAATGGATTTACTTGGCTCTTCTATCTGACAACCTAGCAATTCGAGTTCCAACTTCTTGAAAAATTTGTACCACTATAACAAGTAGTAATACGGTAACTGTCATTACATCTTGTTGATATCTGTAGTAACCGTAATTCACAGCAATTGCACCAAGTCCTCCGCCACCAACAAATCCAGCCATCGCTGAATAACCAAGAATGGTGGTAATAGCTATGGCAGCACCCATAAGCAAAGAAGGTTTTGCCTCGGGAATAAGCACCTTATATATTATTTTAAACACTGAGCTTCCCATGGACTGAGCAGCCTCTATGACCCCACTATCAACCTCCTTTAAAGATGATTCAACCATCCTCGCAACAAAAGGAGTGGATGCAACAACAAGTGGAACAATTGTCGCAGTAGAACCTATAGTAGTTCCCACTATCATACGTGTAAATGGTAGAATAAAAACCAACAGTATTAAAAACGGTACTGATCGCAGAAGGTTAATAATAAAACCTAAAACCTTGTTAATGATGGGTATTGGAAATATTCCGTCCTTGTCGGTCACACACAGCAGTACACCAAGGGGAAGGCCAAATATATATGCAAACGCAGTAGATACAATAGTCATATAAAGCGTCTCAACAATTCCTTCACCAAGTAATTCATAAATTCCTTGTTCAAACATGTAGCTCTTCCTCCTTATAGTAAATTTCTCTATTATCCAGATATGCCAATATTCTCTCTATTGAAATATCATCATCGGGAAGCTGCAGCAGCATTTCACCAAACGCTTTGTTGTCTATACATTTTGTGTTTGCATACAAAATGTTCACTACTGCTCTACATTCTAGCGCCATATTTGAGATTATAGGTTCAAATGCTGAATTTCCATCGAAAATAAGGCGTAAACATCTTTTTCCGGTCATGTTATGTATCTCACTTCCCTTTGGCAAAATCAATTGCTTTGCAATCTCTGATTGTGGTCGTAAAAATACATCCTTGACATTACCCGTTTCAATAATATTTCCTCCATCAATTACTGCCACTTGTGTACATATTTGCTCAATAACCTTCATTTCATGAGTTATCATTACAATCGTGACTCCAAAAGTATGGTTTATGTTTTGAAGTAGTTGTAAAATTGAGCTGGTTGTATTCGGGTCAAGCGCGCTAGTAACTTCGTCACAAAGGAGAACTTTTGGATTTGTAGCTAATGCTCTTGCTATAGCCACCCTCTGTTGTTGACCTCCGGATAGCTGAGAAGGATAAGCATTTGCTTTATCCGACAAACCAACAAGCTCTAACAGCTCTCTAGCTCTATCCATCGCCTCTTCCTTTGGTACATTTGCTATCTCAAGTGGATAGAGAATGTTTTTTAATGCCGTTCGCTGAGCTAACAAGTTAAAGCTTTGAAAAATCATACCCATCGATTGTCTTACTTTGAGCAGCTCTTTCCTACTTAAATCACCCATATTCATTCCGTCAAATATGATCTCGCCGTCAGTAGGTTTCTCAAGGAAATTGATACATCTAATCAATGTGCTTTTTCCAGCACCACTTAATCCAATAATCCCAAAGATCTCACCTTCATTAATATCTAAACTTATGCCTTTTAAAACTTCGAGGTTCCCCTGACTTGTTTCAAAAGTTTTTGTTAAATGCCTTAAGCGTATCAATTGACACTCACCCCCCATTAAAAAATCTAATTCTATTATTTTTGTTTGAAAATGTGTTGAAAAGCTTTCCACCTAAGAATTTAAAAAGAATATAAAAAAGGTAGGAAACTTTTTTCGCTTCCTACCTTGAAGATTATAAACATCGTAGTTTACGTACTATAATCCTATTTATCAGAATAGAAAGCAATATGAGAACAACGCATCATAGACATGGGCATAGCCATAGACATGCACATGCACATGTTTGACAAGCACATAACTGAAAGGCTGTTTTTTGAAAATGATGATGCTTTATTTCCCATAATGCCGCTCCTTGAAATTAATGATTTCTGTAAATGATACAACAGATTACCTTTCATGTCAACAGTAATAAAATGTCTGTTTTTGTTATATAAGCTGTAATCCTTCTAGATCTAACACTTTAATTCTTCTATTTGCTATCTGTCTGATGTATCCGGCGTCTTCAAACTCTGTTAACTTCCTGCTAATTGTCTCTGGAGTAGTTCCCAAATATGAAGATAGATCCTTTTTACTCATTGGTAATTCAAACTCCATTGATTTACTACTGTTATCCATACATTCTAATAAAAACATTGCTACCCTTTTGTCAACCTTTTCGGTCACAAAACTTGTTGCTTGCTTCTCAGCTGCATCAAGTCTTTTTGAGAATTCATTTAAAATTTTTATTGAGATCGAAGGGTATTTTAATAGAAACCCTTGTAAGTCTGCACGAGTAATTGTACAGACATCGGTATCTTCCATTGTTTCTGCAAAGGATTCATGAATTGACTCCCTAAATAAGGCTAATTCGCCGGTAAAATCACCCGATGCTAAAATGCGAACAATTTGCTCTTTTCCGGATTCGGATAAGCGATAGATTCTTATTCTCCCACGTCTTACAATGTAAAGTGAATCTGATTTATCACCTGCACTATAAATAATCTCGCCTTTTTTATATGAAACAGATTTGATGGCTTTCATTATTTCATCCATTTGATAGTCTTCTAAATGATTAAATATTGAAACCGAAGAAACGCATGATCTGTGGTTTTCAGATGTATGCCCAATACCACATCCATGATGGTTGCAACTATGCATACTATTGCACTGCATTTCTCATCACTTCCTCGTCTTTAACCCTTTGGTTCAAAGAGCCTATTCCTATATATCAACTTATGGCAGAGAAGAGTAATCTTCATCTTCATTACCTTTAGAATCGAATAACTTCTTTATTTTTTAATTACAGAGGTGGGAACTTCTTATTTTATTTCGTAAAATAAACATCAAGTATTAATCAGCCTTCATTTGTTCTTCCACGAGCCTTTTTATTGCCTCAAAACTTTCGTTACTTATCACATGCTCAACCCTACAAGCATCTTCAAGTGCAACGTCTTCATCAACACCTAAAGTAATAAGCCAGTTAGAAATAACATTATGCCTTTCAAACATCGATTCAGCAATACGCCTTCCAGTGTCGGTTAATGTTATATATCCTTCATCGCTCATTTCGATGTATCCACTTTCACGCAATTTCTTCATAGCCACGCTAACGCTTGACTTTCTATAGTCCAGTGTATTAGCAACGTCTACTGAACGAACATTCGAATTTTTGCGACTTAAAACTAAAATAGTTTCAAGATACATCTCGCCTGATTCTTGTATACTCAAGGTGTCTACCTCCTTTACAACGTTATGCACTACTAACATTACAATAACATAATTAAATACCCAGATCAAACAGCTTTAGATTGAGAACCCTTTTAAAACGAGAATTACTTGGCAGCAAATGCTTTTACTTTCATGTAGGAAATATAGTTATTTAGTGCGTACAAAAGCATTTTATTCTATATAGAACTTGAGGAAATATTTTGACAAGAAATTTACTAATAATTTATAGCAAATGCTTTTACTTTCATGTGTAATATATTAATTTTCTATAAGCAAAAAGCATCATTTTTTTATAAAACTTAAGGAAATTTTATGTTAAAAAATTTACTAAAAAAATGTTCAAAATGCATTGACAATTGGGTTAGTCCATGCTAACCTGATGTTAGTTAGATATGTCTAACCAA
>JAAYPS010000037.1 GCA_012519655.1 Clostridiaceae bacterium
ACAATTTATTTTTGTATTACATGTGTAGACTTAATTTAACAATTTATTGTGGCTATCCATAAAAGGGTCACCTTATATTTGACGTATAAATTTATTGAAGTTACATCTACAGACTTTGATAGTAACCCTTAAAGGGTTAACTATATATTCATGCAATATTTTATAAGGAGGATATTGATTATGAAGCGTTATAAGAAAATTATGACCATCGCAATCGTATGTATTATGACAGTAGTTATGGTCGCCTGTGCTCCTACGGCAACAACACCTAAGCCAGATGCCACGAGTGCACCCACAAAGGCACCTTCTGCTGGAGACACGCCTGCAACACCAGAAGTACCAGGTATTGAAGGCTTTAAACCATTTGGCAAGAGAGTACATATTACCGTTCCGGTATATGATCGCTCTAAGGAAGGATATCCTGCAGTAGATGATAACTACTGGACAAGATGGATTCAAAGTGAATTTGGTGATAAGTATAACATTGATGTGGAATATGTTGCTATCCCACGAAATGATGTTATGGTTAAGTACAGCATGCTAATCGCTGCCGATGATACGCCGACAATCCTTATGGAGTATGACTATCCGAAAGTCGCACAGTGGGCTAATGACGGTGCTATGAGGGTAATTGACCTTAATGAATTTGCAAAGGTTGCACCTGACTATTATGGCGCAATGGTTGAAAACAATCAGCTAGGTTACACCGACATCAACGGTGAAACATATTTTGTTCTCACCGAAAGACCTTATTATAACACAACATTTACTTTTGCCACATTCGTAAGAATGGACTGGTTGAGAAAAGTTGGTTATGATCATGTTCCAAAGAGTTATGCCGAATATACCGATGCAATTGATAAGATCATGCAAGCAGGTCTAACGGATATTCCTCCTCTTGGGAAACATCTACCAAGTGCAGCTTATGTAGTTAACTTTGGTTACAGAGATTTTCCAGTAAATGAAGAAGAATGGATTATGCACTCCAGTCTTGGTACTGCTTCATTACCTTGGGAACCCACTTATAAACTGCTAAAGAGAGAGAATGCTGAATATAATAAAGGATATTACTCAAAAGAATATGACCTAGAAACCGATGATTTACAATGGAAGTCTGATTTCATCAATGGAAAAGTGTACTCATATGGTGGATATATGTCAGCAAATGTTGACTGGTTGACATCATTCTATGAGAAGAACCCTGATGCTGAACTTGCTATTGCAAGTGTATACACTGGCGTAGAACCAGGCGTTATGTCAGCACAGATCAGAGCTGATAATCCTTTTGGTATGATTGTTGGATTTAGCTCACTTGCAACCGATGATGAGCTGAAAGCAGCTTGGATGCTCATGGAATGGATGTTCCAGGAAGAAAACCTATTCGTACTGGAAAACGGTATCGAAGGAGTTACCTATACAATGGGTCCAGACGGACTACCAGTTGTTGATGGTGATTATAGAGGACCTGAAATGCTCAATCATAATATGAATATTGATATGACCTGCCTAATTCATGCAAGCAAAAAGGTAGGAACCATAGAGCAAACCATCAAGGCACTTACGCCACAGGGTCTACCTCAAGACTTCACTCAGGCATTAATCGACAACTATTATGAGCTCAAAGAAGTTGCAGATAGAGGAATGGCTTATTCCGATCCTGTATTTGCAGTAGCCATCGAATCTGAGAGTGAATATTCCGCTACATTGCTCAGCCTGTACAAAGAATACAGTGCTCAATTGGTGAAATGTGCTCCAGAAGAATTTGATGCGCTTTACAAAGACTTAAGCCAGAAATACTTAGATGCTGGTTATCAGAAGATTATGGATGAAAGACTAGCAGCTTACAAAGCTGGTAACACAACAAAACTTCCGAAGAACTAACAATTTAACTAAAGAATTAATGAATATAACCCCCGGTTAAACACCGGGGGTTTTTTGAGTCTTGGCTCTAAGAGAAATATACTTTTACTTATGGAATCATGTACCATGTTCTTGAGAATTTTGACATTTAATAAAGCATGTAGTATACTGACAAAATAAGGTCTATATTACACACAAAGTTTTTTCTGTTTGTAAATTAGTTCTCCTGACTGCATTGCATATTTTGCTAAATTACGTGCTCCACCAATATTTGTGGAAACGTATATATAATAAAAAATGGGTATGAATGCTAAAAAGGAGTGTAAACATGTTTGAAGTCGGTGACAAAGTAGTATACCCAATGCACGGAGCCGGGATTATTGAGTCCATTGAAGAAAAGGAAATCCTTGGTGAAAAGAAAAAGTATTATGTTATGAAAATGCCTTTTGGTGAAATGAAGGTTATGATTCCCATCGGCAATGCTAACGACATTGGAATTCGTGATGTTATTGACAAATCTATTGCAGATGAAGTTTTTTGCTCTCTTGAGTTAAAGAACCCTATTCAGACTTCTAATTGGAATAAACGTTATCGTGAAAACATGTCGAAGATTAAAAGTGGAGATGTATTTGATGTCGCTGAAGTTGTTAGGGATCTAATTCTAAGAGAACGAGTAAAAGGTTTGTCAACTGGTGAACGTAAAATGTTGAATAATGCGAAAAATATACTTATTAGTGAGCTGGTTTTAGCTGAGGGTATGAAACCTAGCGAAGTGGAGGATTTGATTAACGATAAAATAAGTCTGTAGTTATCCACATTATTGAAAATCTATTTAAAATACATTAATAAATAATTGTCAGTAAGGCTTTTGCGATTTAAACTCAAATACATATCAATAGCAAAATGCCTGTATGATGTCAGGGGTAGGTTTAATGTTAGAAAAAGCTCTTAAGTATGCTTTTGCCATAGTTGGATGTATTACTGGATTTACAATTTCACGGTTTATGTTTTTAAGATTAGGCACGAGTTTAACCTCATTTACAAGCATATCAATTATGGTTGTTGTTTCTGTAGCATTCGGCGCCATCATGGTAGTTGTCGGTAGTAAATTAGTAGGATTTGCAGCATCCAGCGTTGAAAAAGCCGAAAAGGTTATGCATAACCTAACTTTATATGAATTGGCACTTTGTGCCATAGGGCTAATTGTTGGACTTATAGTTGCAAATCTACTCTCAATTGCACTAATGAAAATTCAAATAATTGGAATACCACTGACAATCATGACCAATATCTTGTTTGGCAGCGCAGGTGTCTTTTTAGCTTTATCAAAGCGAAATGAAAATATCCTGGAAGACAGAAAGAAGAGGGTTCATCACTCTAAGATACTTGATACCAGTGTTATTATAGATGGTAGAATACTTGATATTTGCAGGACAGGCTTTATAGAGGGTGAACTTATTGTACCAGATTTTGTATTGGAAGAATTAAGACATTTGGCAGATGCTCACGATGACTTAATTAGAGCAAAAGGACGCCGTGGATTGGATGTCTTAAATTATCTTAAGAAAGATTCAATTACTCCTGTAAAAACAGTTAAAACAAAATATGATGCATCTATTGAGGTGGACGAGCGCTTGATGCAATATGCGAAAGACGAGAAGGCGTGTATTATTACTAACGACTACAATTTGAACAAGGTTGCATCTATAAAGGGTATCTCAATACTAAATATAAATGATCTTTCTAATGCGCTTAAGCCTCTTGCTGTAACTGGTGAAGAAATGACAGTAAAAATTGTTAAAGAAGGCAAGGAAAACGGACAGGGTGTTGGATATTTGGATGATGGCACCATGGTAGTTGTGGAAGGAGCATATAAAGATAAGGGTTGTGAAGTGGATATAGTGGTTACAAGTGTGCTTCAAACCTCAGCTGGCAGGATGATATTTGCACAGTCAAAAACTGCGAATCTATCTGCTGTTAAAAGCTAAATTTATACTAAATCAATAACAGAAGAGAATGAAGAGAATTATATGAGAACAACATTTAAACAGGCTTCAGCTATAATTGTCGCAGCGGGTAAAGGAAGCCGCATGAAAACAAATATTAATAAGCAATATCTGCTACTTATGGATAAGCCAGTTTTGGCTCATACAATAGATGCATTTGAAAAATGCGACTGTATATCAGAAATAATTGTAGTTATTAATAAGAACGAACTGGATTATTTTCACGAATCTATAATCAAACCTAATAATTTTTCAAAAATAACTGAAGTTACCCAAGGTGGAGAGGATAGACAGGCCTCTGTTTTTAACGGACTTAGCTGTGTAAGCCCTTTATCGGATATGGTTGCTGTTCATGACGGTGCCAGGCCATTAGTAACTCCTGAAATTATTCAACGTTCGGTTGAGGTCGCGGCAGTACACGGAGTTGCATGTGTTGGAGTGCCAGTAAAGGACACAATAAAGAAAGTAGATGCATCTCAAAATGTTAAGCAAACACCGGATCGCTCACTATTATGGACTATACAAACACCTCAGACTTTCCGCAAGGAGATCTTGTTAGATGCGCATCAGAATGCAGATATAAGTGGTTTTCGTGGCACCGACGATTCTGTACTCGCAGAAAGGCTGGGGTATAATGTTCGTATGGTTATGGGTAGCTACACTAACATAAAAATAACCACTGCTGAAGATATTGTATTTGCAAAATCAATTTTGCAGAACCAATATTAAAGAATACCTTTTAAAGCATCAATTAGTTTTATGTTTTGCTCCTTAGTTCCCACCGTTATTCTAATCCAATTTTCAAAAAACGGTCTAATAATAATTCCTTTTTTCATAAGCTTTTCGAATGCTTCTTTGGCTGTCAAAGGGGTTTCCACCCAGACAAAATTTGTATAGGACTTAACATAAGGGATATTGAGTTCATCAAATGCTTTGTATAGCAACTCAAGGCCCTCTTTTGTTTTTTTAATGGTATTGTCTACAAAGTCCTGATCGTCAAGAGCAGTGACTGCTAACATCTGTGCAAGGGAATTTACATTAAATGGTGGGCGAATGCGATTAAGATAGGAAACAACTTCGGAGGAAGCAACACCATAGCCCACTCTAAGCGATGCAAGACCATAGGCCTTTGAAAAAGTACGTAGAATTATCAAGTTTGGATATTTATCGAGAAGTGGGATGGTTTCGGGATAATTATCTCCCTGTGCATACTCATAGTATGCTTCGTCCAAAACTATCACTATATCTTTTGAGATATTTTCTAAGAAGTCTTTCATTTGTTCGGATGTAACAATAGTTCCTGTGGGGTTGTTTGGGTTACAGATCCAAATAACTTTGGTTTTATCAGTAATAGCATTTTTCATTGCCTCAAGATCGTGAGTATAGTCCTTTAAAGGAATTGTCACAGCCTTCGCACCGGTAGATTTCACAGCTGTATCATACCAGGTAAATGAAGGTGTGGCATATATGGATTCATCATCTGCGTTTAAGAACAATTGAGCAATAAAAGTAATTATTTCATTAGAACCTGCACCAAAAATAAATTGATCGGGCTTTAAGCCGTGTTTTTTAGCAAGCTTTTCACGAAGAACAGTAGCATTTCCGTCAGGGTATATAGCCACTTCTGACATTGCATTTTCTTTGAAAACATCTATGACCTTTGAAGAGCAACCAAAGGGATTTTCATTAGATGCAAGCTTGATAACATCGGTAAGTCCAAGTTCTTTTTGAACATCGGCTATAGGCTTTCCCGGAACGTATGGAGAAATGTCTTTAAAAACTTCTCTGTAAGGTAAAGGCATGAATATCATCCTTTCTATTTTTATGTATTTATACTATTTTAGTGAAAAAAAAATAAATAAGCAAGGGTTAGCTGGTATCTATTCAAAAAAGAGTCTTATTATTGTAAAATACGATTCGCGTAACGCTATTCATAATTCCAACATATTCTACTGGAAACCATATTAAGGATCATGTATACTAAGAATGTTAGTTAAATTTAGTAGTAGAGATTTACTATTTTCAATTGTTTACTAAATATTAATATAAAAATATTTTAAATTCTATATTAACATATGGCGAAGTTTGGTATAATACAAGTTGGGTCTATCAGAATAATATTTCATGCCTCAATTAAAGTATGTAATATCTGATAACCAGACTTATTCCAGCACCGATGATGTTTTTTGATTATAAATTTTTGGAATAATAATATTTATGACTGGATAACGTAAGGGGGAATTGGTATGAAAGAATATGGCGTAAATAAGATACGCAACGTGTGCCTACTTGGTCATGGAGGTGCGGGTAAGACAACACTTGCCGAATCTATGCTTTTTAATGCAAAAGCTAGCGACAGGTTTGGAAGCGTTGTCAATGGTAATACCGTTATGGACTATGATCCAGAGGAAATCAGACGTCAACTCACCACTAGTACATCATTGGCACCTTTAGAATGGGATGGACACAAGGTTAATATAATCGACACTCCTGGCTTTTTTGATTTTGTTGGTGAACTAAAAGAGGGTTTACGTGTAGCTGACGGAGCGGTTATTTTAGCAAGCGCAAAAGATGGCGTGCAAGTTGGAACAGAAAAAGCATGGGATGAAGTATCGGCAAATCATCTCCCAAGGATGTTTTTTATTAGTAAGATTGACGAAGAGCATTCCGACTTTTATAAAGTTTTAGAACAGTTGCAAGAGCAGTTTGGGCATAGCGTTATTGCCTATGTATTGCCCATTATGGAGAACAATGCCTTAGCTGGTGTTGTAAATGTAGCCACAATGAAGGCAAAGCGTTTTAAAGGCGATAGTTTAGTTGATGCAGATATTCCTGCTGATATGTCAGATATTGTTGAAAAATATCGCGAAGGTGTTATGGAGGCTATAGCAGAAACCGATGAGGACCTGATGGAAAAGTATTTTTCGGGTGAAACATTTTCAGAAGAAGAAATTCTAGAAGGACTTAAAAACGGAATTAAATCCGGTGAGATTGCTCCTGTATTATGTGGTGCGGCTGTAAACCACTCTGGAGTTAAATTGTTACTTGATGCAATAGTTAACTTTGTTCCTGCTTTCTGCGAAAAAGGGAAAATATCAGCCAAAAAACCCAATAGCGATGATGTTATAGAGGTTTCCACCGATGAGAAAGAAAAACTATCAGCATTAGTATTTAAGACTGTAGTGGATCCATTCGTAGGTAAAATATCATATATTAAAGTTATGTCAGGTGTTTTGGAGTCGGACTCAACAGTTTATAACGTTAAAAAAGAAAAGAATGAAAAAATTGCTCAGTTATTTTTATTAAAGGGTAAACAGCAGATCAATACCGATCGCTTAGTTACCGGTGATATAGGTGCTGTGGCAAAACTAAATGTTACCGAAACCAATGACACACTTTGCTCAAAGGATAAACCTTTAATAATACCTGAAGTTGAGTTTCCTCAGCCTATGTTACAAATGGCAATTAGACCTAAAACTAAGGGCGACGAGGAAAAAATCAATGCTGGTTTAACGCGCTTAATGGAAGAGGATCCAACATTTAAAGTTGAACTTAATCCAGAAACAAAACAAACCATCATTTCAGGAATTGGTGATCAACACCTTGATTTAATATTAAGCAAGCTCAAATCTAAGTTTAAAGTTGAAGTTGATTTAACTAATCCTAAAGTTGCATACCGTGAAACCATCAAGAAAAAAGTCAAGGTAGAAGGAAAACACAAAAAGCAATCGGGTGGTCATGGACAGTTTGGTGATGTATGGATTGAGTTTGAACCCGGTCCAACAGAGGATTTAGTTTTCGAAGAGAAAATATTTGGTGGTGCTGTACCTAAACAGTATTTCCCAGCAGTAGAAAAAGGGCTTAGAGAAAGCATCCAAAAAGGTGTATTGGCAGGTTATCCTGTAGTAAACCTAAAGGCTACATTAGTAGACGGAAAATACCATCCTGTTGATTCTTCCGAGATGGCATTTAAGATTGCTGCAAGTCTTGCATATAAAGAAGGTGTTTCTCAAGCTGGCCCTGTATTGCTAGAACCCATCTCCCGAGTGGAAGTATTGGTTCCAGATAGCTATATGGGTGACATTATTGGAGACTTAAACAAGCGTAGAGGCCGCATACTTGGTATGAATCCAGCACCGGGCGGAATGCAACAGATAGTAGCAGAGGTGCCTGAAGCTGAAATGAATAAGTATGCAACAGACTTAAGGTCTATTACACAGGATAGAGGCTCATATACAATACGTTTTGAAAGATATGAAGAAACTCCATCCAATATTGCCGAAAAAGTTATAGAAGAAGCTAAGAATGAAAGTGAATCAGATGATTAATTTATTAATCAGTTCAAGATGCTCAGACTATAATAGGCAATTGTTATAATACAGTTTACTATAAAACATAAATAAAAACAGGTTGTATGATACATTTTGTGCAACCTGTTTTTTTGTTGGAACAAAATATTGTAAGAAATCGTCTGAAAAAGCAAAGGGAACAAAAATGATAAATTGTAAAGGGGTGTTTTAAATGGTTAGAACAAAAAAGGTGCTAGTATTATTTGTAACATTTATTTTAATGTTAAGTGTAATAACTGGCTGTGCTTCTCAAAAAGCAGCCGATATCAGTTCATCTTATCCTGCAGCAGGCAGCTCGGTAGACCGACAAAGCATGAGCAAAAATGAAGGAGCACAAGTTAAATTTTCAGAAGGTTCTACAAACAAAGCTGTTTCTCCAACCAATGACTACAACGAAGCTCCTATGGCTGAAAGTGATGCCAGTGGAATTGTTGGGACGGGTTATGCTAGCTCCCAGGGAAGTACTGGCGTAAATACTAGCATTGATATACTGGCACAAAGAAAAGTAATTAGAAGCGCAAATCTAGTAATGGAAGTTGAAGATTTTTATACCGCCTATGGAAATTTACAGTCCATGATAAATGGCATTGGCTATGTGTCAGACAGTAATATTCATCGTGATTTTTATACTTATGAAGGTGAAAGAAAAACACGGGTTACTGGTGAAATAACACTCCGGGTCGCAGCAAATTACTTTGACAAGATACTAACCGATGTAAAAGGACTCGGTGAAGTAATTGACGACAGAATTTACAGTACTGATGTTACAGATCAATTTTTTGATACTGAAGGAAGACTGAAGATACTTAAAGTTGAATATGAATATCTTGTGGATTATATGCGTTCTCTTACAAAGCCAGAGGATATTTTTAGGACCAGAACACAAATCACTGAGCTGCAAACTGAGATTGAAAGACTTACAGGTACATTAAATAAATGGAGCGACTTAGTGGAGTTGTCTACAATAACTATAAGCATGAGGGAAAAACACCTTGATGAAGTAGGTAAAAAACAAGACTATACTTATTGGGATAGAGTAGCTGATGCATTTAATGATAGTTTAGCAGGCGTTGTCAGAGCATTAGGAGATCTATTAATTTTCATTATTCAAGCAATCCCAACTTTATTGATCTTGGCTTTGATTGCATGGATTATATACCGTATTATTAAGAGGTTTTTATCTGGAAAGACAGCTAACAGTGACGGTAGAATCCGACCAGGTAAGAGGCAAGAAACAGATGTTAAAGTCCAAACACCAGATAAACCACAAGCGCAAGACAAATCCCAGGATTAGCTTTTCGGGTATTGTATAAACGTTTTTTGAGTATTATAAAGAAATTTTAATATCTTAGTTGTCAACTGAACAATTTCACGCCCATGGTGTCCTTGCAAAGCAAAATACACCATGGGCTTTTTAGCTTTAATAAATTAATATGAACCCACGCTTTTTTCCCTGTAGGGCTAAGACCATACTCTGATGCAGGGCCAAAAGGCATTCAGATAAATGGTTTGTATTAGAACATAGATACTTGAAATAATAGAAATATTAAAGTATAATGATAGTCAGAGATAGTCAAAGACAAAAAGAAGGGGTGATATTATGGCGAGATTAAGCGATTTAATAGAATCGTTTATAAAGGAATTGATGGAAGATATGGATGGTTCCATTGAAATACAGCGAAATGAACTTGCAAACCATTTTAATTGTGTACCATCGCAAATAAATTATGTCATATCCACCCGTTTTTCAACTGACAAAGGATACTATGTTGAAAGCAGGAGGGGTGGCGGCGGCTATATTAGTATTAAAAGGCTAAACATCGAATCTGCCGGTGAATATTTAATGCATATTATTTCTTCAATAGGTGACAAGTTGTCACAACATACCTGTGGAATATATATACAAAACTTTATTGATTACGAATTGGTAAATGAGAAAGAAGCTGAACTTATGAGGGCAGCTACATCTGACAAAGCGCTAGCTGCAGTATCTCCTTCAATAAGGGATAAAGTAAGGATGGATATATTAAAGAATATGTTGATAAGTCTAGAAATATAATTTTTGGTAATACATTATATTTTAAGGTAAAAACAACGATATTTTGTGGTACACAGGGTAAAGATATTGATTAGCTTCTTGTATCTTATATCTCTTGAAGGGAGGGGTTGTGATGTTATGCCAAATATGTCATAAAAGAGAAGCAACTGTGCATTTTACAAGGATAGTTAATCAGCAAAAGGTGGAAATGCATGTTTGCGAGAGATGTGCTGCAGAAAATAGTGAGATAAAGATCAATATTCATAATCTACTTTCGGGAATAATGGGAATAGGTACTGCTACAGGTGTGGGGCAAAAAACACATTCAACTATCAAATGTGAGTTCTGTGGTATGACAATTAATGAGTTTAATAAAACAGGACTACTTGGATGCACAAAGTGTTACGAGGTATTTGGAGATAGTATTACAACAATGCTCAAACGCATTCATGGAAATGTGAAACACCACGGGAAGATGCCAAAAAATATTTCCAGTACAATAAAAGATGCATATAATTTGCGCAGCTTAAAGGAAGAACTCCAGAGAAGCATAAATAAAGAGGAATACGAAAAAGCAGCAGAGATACGTGATAAAATTAAGCTTCTAGAAAAAAGTATGCAGGGAAAAGAGGGGTGATGGTATGAATAAATGGTATATAAATAAAGGCCCTGATTCTGACGTCGTTTTAAGTAGTAGAGTTAGGTTAGCAAGGAACTTTGTAAAATACCCATTTCCGCATAAAACCACACCCGAGCAGCAAAAACAGATAATTAAAGATACTAAGGACGCGCTATTTAAAGGTAATCAGCAAATGGCTGAAACATTTAAATATTATGACTTTGTTGCTCTTGATACTATAGAAAAATCAGTTTTAGTCGAAAAGCATGTAGCCAGCAAAGAATTGTTGGAAGGTAAACGAGAGAGTGGTATCCTTTTAAGTAGTGATGAGCAGATATCTATTATGATTAATGAAGAAGACCATCTTCGTATTCAGTGCTTAGCCACAGGAATGCAGCTTTATGAAACTTTGGAGGTATGTAATAACATAGATGATCTACTTTCTGAGAACATAGAGTTTTCATGGAATGATACAATTGGCTACTTAACAAGTTGCCCGACGAATATTGGTACGGCAATTAGAGCATCTGTAATGATGCATCTTCCGGCATTAGTAATGACAGGATATATTAAGGCAGTTATAGAAGCTCTTGGGAAACTGGGATTGGCCGTTAGAGGAATGTACGGGGAAAATACAGAGGCTTCAGGCAATATGTTTCAGTTGTCAAACCAAATAACTCTTGGCAAAAGCGAAGAAGATATTTTACTTAGTATTAAAAATATTACAACACAAATCATTGAGCAAGAGAGAGCATTAAGAAAACAACTATTACAACAAAATAAATATGAGCTTGAAGATAGGATATTCCGCTCTTTTGGGATCTTAAAGAATGCAAGAATCATTACTACGAATGAATGCTTAAAACATCTTTCAGATCTTAGAATGGGTGTTGATATAGGTATAATCGAAGATATTAGTATTGAGGATATAAACGAGATAACGCTTCTGGTACAACCAGGGAGTTTACAGAAAAAAGCAAAGAGAACTCTAAACTCAAATGAACGGGATATTGTACGTGCTAAAATTGTAAGAGATATGATGAACAAACAGAAATATACTTAGAGATAGAGGTGGAAATATGATTTACGGAAAATTCACTCAAAGAGCCGCACAGGCTTTAAATTTTTCAAAAGAATGCTCCAATGCACTTGGCCATAATTATATTGGAACAGAACATATACTTTGGGGCTTGGTAAAAGAAGGCGGAGGTATTGCCGCAAATGTATTGCTGTCTAGCGGTGTTACCGATAGCAAGGTTATGGAGAAAATTATTACTATTATTGGAAAAGGCGATGGCAATGCGCCAATAGCAGGTTATACCCCTCGAACAAAGAGGGTTTTGGAATTGTCATATGCAGAAACTAGAAGGATGGGACAGAATTTTATAGGAACAGAACATATTATGCTGGGTCTCCTTCGTGAGGGAGAGAGCATTGCAATTCGCATTCTTATGGAACTTGGTGTTGATATCAATAAGTTATATGATAACTTAATTACAATGCTACAAGAAGATACTCCTGCAGCTGTTGCGGCGAGTAAGCCTAAGGCTGAGGATCTCCAAACGCCTACACTTGATCAGTTTGGCCGTGATCTCACTGTAATGGCAAGGGAAGGAAAGGTAGATCCGATTGTTGGCAGAGATAAGGAGATTGAGCGCATAATTCAGATTTTGAGCAGACGCACCAAAAACAATCCTTGCTTAATTGGTGAACCCGGTGTTGGAAAAACAGCTATAGCCGAAGGCTTGGCACAGAAGATTGTTGAAGGAAATATACCTGAGACCTTGAAAGGTAAAAGAGTTGTAGCATTAGATCTTTCATCAATGGTTGCAGGAGCAAAATACCGTGGGGAATTTGAAGAGCGTTTAAAGAAGTCCATAGGAGAAATCAAAAGTGCTGGTAATGTTATTTTATTCATTGACGAAATGCACACTATAGTTGGCGCTGGAGCAGCTGAAGGTGCCATAGATGCTTCGAATATTTTAAAACCACTGCTTGCAAGGGGAGAAATTCAGGTTGTAGGCGCTACAACTCTTGACGAGTATCGTAAGCATATTGAAAAGGATGCGGCACTTGAAAGGCGTTTCCAACCCATCCAAATAGAAGAGCCAACCCAGGAAGAAGCAATCGACATACTTAAGGGTATTCGCGATAAATATGAAGCACATCACAATGTTAAAATAACAGATGAAGCCATTGACGCGGCAGTAAAGCTTTCTAGCCGCTATATCACCGATAGATATTTACCAGATAAAGCAATTGACCTTATAGACGAGGCTTCATCGAAGGTTAGGCTAAAAAGTTTCACTGCTCCTCCAGATCTGAAGGAGTTAGAGAACAAAATAGAGCAAATCCACAAAATGAAAGAGGATGCAATAGTTAACCAAGAGTTTGAAAAGGCTGCATCTTTAAGGGATCAAGAAAATGAACTAAAGGAAGAAATGAAATCGCGTAAAGAAAAATGGGAAATGGAAAATCAATCCCATACACAAATGGTTATGGAAAAAGAAATTGCTGAAGTAGTGGGAAACTGGACTGGAATTCCTGTAAGCCGTCTTGCGCAAGAGGAAACAGAGCGTCTTAAAAACCTTGAAGAAGTACTGCATCAACGTGTCATAGGGCAGGAGGAAGCAGTTAGTGCAATATCAAAGGCTATACGTAGAGGACGTGTGGGTCTTAAGGATCCTAAACGTCCAGTAGGGTCATTTATTTTTCTTGGACCTACTGGTGTAGGAAAAACTGAGTTATCAAAAGCACTTGCAGAATCTTTGTTTGGTGATGAATCACATATGGTTCGTATTGATATGTCTGAATATATGGAAAAACACACAGTTTCAAGATTAATTGGTTCACCACCTGGATATGTTGGATACGACGAGGGAGGTCAATTAACCGAGAAGGTTCGCAGAAAGCCTTATTCTGTTGTTCTGTTTGACGAAATAGAGAAGGCGCATCCAGATGTATTCAATATCCTGTTGCAAATTCTTGAGGATGGTAGATTAACAGATTCAACGGGTAGACTTGTGGATTTTAGAAATACCGTTATTATTATGACCTCAAATGTTGGAGCACGAAATATTGTAGAGCCAAAGAGGCTCGGGTTTGTCGCGGCTATAGAGGATGCAGCAAGAGACTATGAGGAAATGAAAAAGAATGTTATGGATGAGCTTAAGAAAACATTCAGACCAGAATTCATTAACAGAGTTGATGAATTGATAGTTTTCCATCCGCTCACCCAAGAAAACATAAATGATATCGCTGCACTTATGCTAAAAGAAGTATCCAGTAGATTGAAGAATATGGATATAACTCTTACCGCTGATAAAGGAGTAAAGGAATATCTGGCTAATAAGGGTTATGATAAAGCCTTTGGAGCAAGACCTCTAAGAAGAACTATTCAAAATCTGGTGGAGGACAAACTTGCTGAAGAAATGCTCGATGGCAACATTAAAGAAGGCGACAGGGTAAAAATAGTTGTTGAGGATGAAAAGTTGAAGTTCATAAAACAGCAAGAGAAAGAGCAGGACAAAGAGCAAAAAGATGAAATACAACAAGTTTAAAGATAAAAGTACAGAAGTACAAAGATGAGTGTATACGAGTATCACGAGCAATAACTGGCAATGGATAAAGTACACAGAAGTAAAAAGAAGATCAGAACGAAGATAGGGAAAACAAAAAGATCTATATAAAAAGTGAAATGAAAACCGAAAGAACGTGAGATAATAAGATATTAAGCGAAATAAAGAGAGAGAGTGAGAGGTATATTAAAATTACGGGTTTTTTCTCTTGACATTCGTATCGCGCTGTATTAAAATATAAACCGCTGCTTAAGGTAGCGGTTTATATTTGTTAATAATGAAACTACACCCTAACAGGGCAGTTATACACTAGTAGTAAAAGGAGGATTCACATGAAAACATTCATGGCAAATGCGGCGAACATCGAACGGAAATGGTTTGTTGTTGACGTTGAAGGTAAAGTATTAGGTCGTGCCGCCAGCGAAGTTGCGAAGATATTGCGTGGAAAACATAAACCCGAATTTACTCCCCACGTAGACACCGGTGATTATGTAATTATCGTTAATGCAGATAAGGTAGTTTTGACCGGAAATAAAATGGAGAATAAAATGTACAGGCACCATACCGGTTGGGTAGGCGGTCTTAAAGAAGTTAAGGCACGTCACTTTTTGGCTGCAAAACCCGAAAGAGCTTTTGAGTTGGCAGTAAAAAGGATGCTTCCTAAGAACAGCCTTGGAAGACAAATAATTAAGAAACTTAAGGTTTATTCAGGACCAGAACACAAGCATCAGGCTCAGCAACCAGAAGTTCTGGAATTGGATATTTAATGAGAGGAGGCGTATTTAGATGGCAAAAGTACAGTATAGTGGAACAGGAAGAAGAAAAAGCTCAGTAGCACGTGTCAGACTAGTTCCTGGTGAAGGTAACATTACAATCAACAATCGTTCAATAGATGATTACTTCGGACTTGAAACTTTGAAAGTTATTTCAAGACAACCATTGGTTCTTACCGAAACAGAAAACAAGTTTGATGTTTTGGTTAACGTAGTCGGTGGTGGTTTTACAGGTCAAGCAGGTGCTATTCGTCATGGTATTGCAAGAGCTCTTTTACAGGCTGACGAAGAATTTCGTCCTGCTCTAAAGAAGGCCGGATATCTCACTCGTGACCCGAGAATGAAGGAAAGAAAGAAATACGGTCTCAAAAAGGCCAGAAAAGCTCCTCAGTTCTCAAAGAGATAAAACAAACAATGGAACACCAAGGGTATATATGCCTTTGGTGTTTTTTCATTTTATAATTAATAATATGATTTATATATATTTCTAAAAATAATCATTGACATTTTAGTCTATTAAGCATAGACTTATAATGTAAAGTCGATACTAAATAGACCAAGGAGGTTTATCATGAAGTATTATAAACTTGCAGAAACTGAAGAAAAGTTTGCAGAATTAATCTGGCAGAACGAGCCGATTGGTTCTGGTGATCTTGTGAAACTAAGTGAAAAAGAAATGAATTGGAAAAAGTCTACAACATATACAGTACTTAAAAAATTATGTGAAAAGGGTATTTTTCAAAATGAAAATGCAATGGTTTCATCTCTAATTTCTAAGGATGAATATTACACAAAACAAAGTATACGTTTTGTTGAGGATACCTTTGGAGGGTCATTACCGAAATTTCTAACATCATTTATCAGTGGTAAAAAATTAAGTAATCATCAAGCTGAAGAGTTGAAAAGATTGATTGACGACCACAAGGAGGTGTAGCAATGAGTGAAATATTTCTTTCTGTTTTAAATACGAGCCTTACAGCAAGTTATGTAATTATTTTTGTGATACTAATTAGGCTACTGCTTAAAAAATCTCCAAAGGTTATTTCCTATGCCTTATGGGGTGTGGTTGCTTTTCGACTTACGATTCCATTCTCCTTTGAAAGCATGCTTAGTCTAATGCCACGGAATACGAATGTTGTACCAATCCCCCATGATATCATATATCAGCAAAGTCCGCAGATTAACAGTGGGATAGGTGTAGTTGACACATTAGTAAACAATTCACTTCCCGCACCGACTATTGGTGCAAGTGTGAATCCACTTCAGATTTACTTGGAAATAGGAGCATACATCTGGGCTTTAGGCATAATAGCATTGCTTGTTTATAGCTTTGTATCTATTTTGATCTTAAAAAGACAGCTTGAAAATTCACGATTAATAGAAGAGAATATCTTTGAAGCAAAGAATTTGAAAACACCATTTGTTCTTGGATTAATTAAACCAAAGATATATTTACCAGTTGGACTTAACGATACTGAAAGAAGCTATATTTTGCTGCATGA
>JAAYPS010000038.1 GCA_012519655.1 Clostridiaceae bacterium
AACTTGACATAAAAGTTAATGAAAACAGCTATTGTGTTGCGGTTGCACAAATGGATTTTAATAAAGTTGAAATGAATGATGACATTGTAGAGCTATTTAAACATGAGTGCCACAAACATATAGGGAATTTTGGATATTCACATATCTTTATAGAAAAAAACTGCTATATTATTATGAGTAAGTCGGGGGCTAAGTACTATGACTTTAAGAGGGATTTAGAAAAAATAAAAGAAAATCTGAACTTGAGCTTAGAGACTCATGGTGATATTACTGTAAGCATAGGCTTAAGTAGAATTCATAGTGGATTTGAAAGTATATATAATGCGTCTATAGAAGCACAGAAGGCTCTTAGCTTCATGTTTTATCACGGTGGGAATATAGTAATTCCATATAGCGATATTAACTTAAAGAAACTTGATTCTGTTAAAGCTCAGCAGTTAGAAACCCTTATCGTAGACCTTGTAGACTCTATTATTAATAATAGCATTAACGAAAAAACAGTCATTGCAAATAATCTTTTCACCTTCATAAGAAAACTGTCATTATCTGATATTACATTTATAAGAATTAAACTTATGGAGATATTTGTAACTTTAGATAATAAATTAAAGCAAAAGGATATACAACTTGAACAATTATCAAGTAAAGACTTGATTTACGGAGAAATCTTTAATAAATGGAAACTTGACAGCTTAAGAGAATGGTTCATGGCGAAACTCAAGGCAATTGATTCAGAGTTGAACAAATATTCAAGTGATAGCAGCAATAGTTTAGAAAAACAAGTTCAGCAGTATGTATATGATAATATTAAAGAGAAAATGTATCTCAACGATATAGCAGAAGCTGTTCATATGAGCCCTAACTACTTAAGTTCAGAGTTTAAAAAACAAACAGGACAAACTTTATCAAAATATATTGTTGATCTAAAAATTAGTAAGGCAAAAGAGTATCTTGCTCTTTCGGATATGAGGATACAGGACATATCTGAAGAATTAGGTTTTTCGGACTACAGATACTTTTGCACAGTGTTTAAAAATGAAACGGGGCAGACTCCGTTAAATTATAGGGCTAACAATCACAAATAAGGGTGTGGAAATGATTTTTAGAAAGCATAAATTTAAATTAAAGACAATTGTCGCTTTTGTTGCTGTAATTGTAGTGGTTGTTTCATATAGCCTGGCAGCTATAGTTTTACATGTTAATATGTCTGATTTCTTAAAGGAAAAAGTGACAAATTCAAGTTTTTCGAATGCAAAGCAGATATCAAAAAAAGTAGAAATGTCTTTTTCCGAAGTGGAAAGTTTAACAAAGAGAATTTCAGGGAGTAATGTTCTTAAGGAATATATTGAAGAATATAACTTGAAAAAAAGTATACCCTTTGAGAAAAGATATATAACAAGGCAAATAAACAGTTTTTTAGATAATGCGAAAGTATACGCAGAAGGTGTTGAAGCCATTCTTTTTGTCCTTCCCGATGAACATTTTTATGTTGGTGGAGATTACTATAAAGACCATGTGACTGTAAATTTTGATGAACTGATTGACTCACCGTTTTACGACTTATTGGACTCAACCCCCAAAAAACCAGTTTTACTATATCTTGATGAAGATGTTATTCACGATGTAGACAGTTATTCAAGTAAGCAAAATATTCTGTTAAAAGGGAGTACTTTATTTGTATCAAAAGTTGTATTCGATAAGGAAGTTTACGGAATAATCATTATTAAAATTAACGATGACTGGATTAACAGTATTATTGCAGAAAACAATCAAGCTGCAATTATCGATAGTAAAAACATACTATGGAAAGGTGAACAAGTCCGTAAAGTACCCGTATCAGATGTGTTTCCAACCATAAATAAAAAAGACAGTGGTGTTATTGAAGGTGTAATTAAAGAACGAGTGTTTTTTAATAAGCTTTCATGGGGCGAATGGTATCTCTTATATTTTGAGGATTTGGAATCAAGTGCAAATAGCCTGAAATTTATATCCTATTAATCTTTACAATCCCATTGTTTATAGCGTTGGAGATGTACTTGATACATATATGCATTACAGTCTCAGATTAAGCCCCATTTTTTGTGCAAGCTTGAAGATGAAGGGTTAAGAACGGACGAAATATTCAATCATACAAATTACAAAGATCAATTACAAGTAAGGTTTTTTTATCTTGAAGCAGACTCAAAAGCTGGAGATTCTATACTAATTACAACACCGGATGGAGTAAACATGCTAATTGATGCAGGTATCAAGGATGCTGGAGAACAAGTAATAGGGTATTTGAAGAAGCTTGGAATTGAAAAGCTGGAGTATGTAGTAGCATCACATTTTCATTCTGATCATATAGGCGGGTTAATAGCTGTTATTAATGAGTTTGACATAGGGGAAGTAATGGTGAATGAAATGCCTTACAAATCCAGTTTGAAAAAGAAACTAGATGAGGCCATTTCTGCAAAAAACTTGAACGTTCAATTCTTGAAAGCTGGAGATACTTTTAGTGTAACAGAAGATGTGATTGTTGAAGTAATTAATCCCGAGCCAGAGATAGTTATACCCGAAGGGGTTATACCAGAACAGAGTAATGATTTTGTTAATAACCATTCTACTGTAATGAGGATGACCTATAAAAACAATTCCTTTTTATTTACAGGCGATATTTATGACCAGTGTGAAAAAGAATTGGTTGAGAAATATTCTGATAAGTTAAAAGTTGATGTTCTGAAAGTACCGCATCATGGTTCGGATACCTCATCGTCAAATGAGTTTATTAGTGCGGTAAGCCCTTCGGTTTCAGTAATAACATCAAACGCTTCTTTTAGTATGGATAGATATAAAAAATATAGAAACCAAGGAAGCGATGTCTATATAACAGGTATTGATGGAAATGTGTTGGTTTTATCCGATGGAGAAGAAATTAGCGTGGTTACCGAAAAAGATAGAGTGGGTAGTTTTTTGAAGTAAAGAATAACCACTGAGGCTTAAACAATTAGTTTAATGGTTTTTATTAATAATCGACAGCAGAACTCAAATATTAACATCGAAACAGGAAAAAGAAAATAGAAAAAGGTGATGATGATGCAACTTATTAAAGAGAATATTAGTAAATTTAAAATACAGGATTATTTAGGTAAGAATTTTACATGTGACTGTGGCAGAGAGCATACGGTTGAGATTGAAAATGTTATTATTGAAAATGGGGCAATTAACAAAATGCCCGAAGTGTTGAAACTTCTGCACTATAACAAAGTTTTTTTGGTTGCCGATACTAACACATATAAAGCAGCTGGAGAACAGGTTGAAAATGTTATTATTGGTAATGGGTTTGAACTCAAAAAACATGTTTACAAACGTGATGATGATTTGGTACCAGATGAAGTAACTATTGGTGAGTTTATCATAAACTATTACAATGATGCTGATGTTATTGTTGCTGTTGGATCGGGCGTGCTAAATGATCTGTGCAAGTTTATGAGTTATAAACTGAATACACCATATATTATTGTTGCAACCGCACCTTCTATGGATGGCTATGCATCAATAGGGTCTGCGTTGTCAATTGAAAACTTGAAAACTACTGTTTCGGGCGAGGTTCCTAAAGCAATAATTGGTGATGTTGATGTATTGAAAGATGCTCCTTTAGATATGATTAGAGCAGGGTTTGGTGACATGGTAGGTAAATACTCTGCCATAAATGACTGGAAATTAGGTAAAATGGTCAATGACGAATATTATTGCGATTATGTTTCAGGTATGGTGATGCATTCTCTCAAAAAATGTATGGAAACAGCTGAAGGGCTGGAGAATAGAGAAAATGAAGCTATTCGAAACTTGATGGAGGGTTTGGTACTTACAGGGATTGCCATGAGTTTTACTGGCAATTCAAGGCCTGCATCTGGCTCAGAACATCACCTTTCGCACTTTGTTGAGATGATGTACTTATTTGACAAAAAGCAAGCTCCACCTCATGGTGTAAAGGTTGGTTTTAATACAATAGTTATGAATTATATAAGGCAAAGACTGTCCGAGTCTAATCCAGATATTAATGAAGTATTGAAAAAGGCATCAAGTTTTAATAAGGACAAATGGACAGATGATGTAAAGAGACTATTTAGACAAGCCGCTCCAGGTGTAATTCATCTTAATGAAAATGAGGGGATCAATTCGTATGATAAAAGAGTGGAAAGAGTAAAAAGAATTATCGATAATTGGGAAGAATTCGCCAGTCTCTTAAAGGAAGTACCCCATCACGAAGAGATTAGAGAGATTTTGAAAAGAATAGGTGCTCCTATATCATTAAAAGAGCTCAATGTGGATAAAGAAACCATTATTAATGGATTAGTTTATGCCAAAGAAGTAAGAAACAGATATACTGTTCTTCAGTTGGCGTGGGATTTAGGCCTGCTTGATGATATTGCTACAGAGATGGAGTCCTCTTTTTTCAATGAGTGATAAAAGGGAAGGACATTGGGCAATGAAAGTGCTTATTGACTTTGAAAACTAAATAAGTTAAGTTCAATAAAAGTCAGGTGATACTCATACACCTGACTTAGTTATATATTTTTAGAAAATCTATATAATTCTTCATATGCAAATACAGAGAATGGATCAACAAGGAGGTACCTGATCGTGACATCAAAGAAATATCAGATAATAGCAATTGGTGAATGCCTGCTGGATGTTTTTGCAACAAAAAGCCAAGATGGCGAGAGTATGTTAATGGAAGGAAAACCAGGTGGAGCTCCCGTAAATGTTTTGGCTCAGTCAACAAAGCTTGGGCTTAAGACAGCATACATCTCAAAGATTTCCGATGATCCCCTTGGACTATTCCTTAAGTCAAAACTTGACGAGGCGGGTATTGATACTAGTGGCGTAGTAGTGACCAAGGATTATCCCACAACACTTGCACTTGTATCCCTGGATAGAAGTGGGAACCGAAGCTTTAAATTTTACCGCGAAAAGACTGCAGATATTATGCTGAGTAAAGATGAGATAGATTATGGATTATTACAAAACGCTCAGGTTTTTCATTTTGGTTCGGTTTCAATGACAACAGAACCTTCGAGGAGTGCAACTTTTGCTGCAGCTTCGAAGGCGAAAGACTTAGGATTGCTTATCTCCTTTGACCCGAATTTGCGTATTCCACTTTGGCAGGATCTTGAGGCAGCACGTGACAATATAATAAAAGGTCTGAAATTATCTGATGTTGTGAAGGTTTCAGACGATGAACTAATATTCATAACTGGACATAGTGATATAGAAAAAGGTGCGAAAGAGCTTGCTGAAAAGTTTGAGCTTAGCCTATTGGCTGTTACACTCGGACCTAAAGGATGTCTTTGCTATGCAAACAACACATCAGTCCAAGAGTTAACTTACAATGTAAAGACTGTGGATACAACAGGTGCTGGAGATTCTTTTTGGGGTGCAATGCTATACAGCTTAATATCAAACAATAAGGAGATCACGGAATATAGCGCCGAAGAGTTACGTGAACTGATACGCTTTTCAAACGCTGCAGGCTCTCTTACAACTACTAGAACTGGTGCAATTAATGCAATGCCAGAAAAAGAAAGCATTTTAAACTGCATAAAAAATGTGCCCTATCTTACTCCGTAATATTACTGGTTAAAAGCATAAGCATTTTGTACATAAATAGTTATTCTAAGAGGTACGTATACAACTTAACATTTAACAAAAAATTTAAAACAAGGCTTTTACCATTTATTATGATAAAAGCCTTTATTCATTATAGACTCCTTTTGATATAAGATTTAGCTATATAACCCTAATAAATATTATTCTGGAATATCGAAAACGCACTATTTATTTTGAAATTGAATCCATAGAGATTTTATGATATCTTTGTAGGGATACTTTATACAGAGGGTTATTTAAAAATATAAATCAGAGGAATATTTTCTATATGTATAAGAATGAAGTAGTTGATAAGTATACTTCTGATCCAGAAGTAAAACTTATTTTAGTGCAGGTTCTTGACAAACTTAATAAAGCACAGCATAAGAATATACTTACGACGACGAATTTTTTAAATGAACAACAAAGAGCGTTAGCAGAAATACTTATAAGAGATAATGGGAATCCCTCACATACTTTTTTAGGGGGATACGAAGAAGCTAAGCGAACCATTCTTGTTTTTCTACCAGACTATACGGAGCCAGAAGACATTACCGAACAAGCCGATGAATTTCTGTCATGTATCCGTGCAGAATACTCACAAACACATGCACCTACCCATAGAGATTTTCTTGGTGCAATAATGGGCACTGGTATAAAAAGGGAAACCATAGGTGATATATTGGTGGATAACAGTAGCTGTGATATTGTGACCGTAAAGGATATAGCGCCGTACCTTGAAACGAATTTTAATCAAGCAGGAAGAACCAAAATAAATGTATCAGTTATCCCTCTTAATGAGATAAACATACCTGTTGAAAAAACAAAAACAATTAATGATACAGTTGCCTCGTTGAGACTTGATAGTGTGGTTGCATCGTGCTTTTCAATCAGCCGTTCAAAGGCTGCTGATGCTATAAGAGCAGGAAAAGTTACTTTGAATCATTTAGAGTGTAATAGTATAGACAAATCAGTTAATGTGGGCAGTCGCATTTCTTTGCGTGGTATGGGAAAGGCTGTCTTGAAACAGGTAGGAAATACTACAAGAAAGGGCCGAACTCGAATCGTTGTTGAAAGATATTTATGACGGAAAAATGTTCGGATGATACAGGCGTAAACAAGTATCTAACTTAAAATACGTATAAATATTCATTTTAATAGATTAAATCGTAGAAGAATGTTGAAATAATATTGTATAGTGAGTATAATTATACAAGTTATAATTTTAAAACAGTCTATAAGGAGGAAAAGTGATGACAGGGGAACAGCTTCAAATGCTTATTGCAATGCTTGTCTATATGGGTCTGGTTATTCTTATTGGATTATATTATGCTAAGCGTGCAAATGAAAGCAGTGAAAATTTTTTTATAGGTGGTAGAACAATTGGGCCATGGGTTGCGGCATTAAGTGCCGAGGCCTCGGATATGAGCGGATGGCTTCTAATGGGGTTACCTGGTGTAGCGTACTTCTTTGGGCTAAGCGATGCAATATGGACTGCAATTGGACTTGCTTTGGGTACATATATAAACTGGCTATTAGTTGCTAAGAGGTTGCGCAGTTACTCTTCAATTGCTGGTGATTCAATAACAATTCCGGACTTTTTGAGTAACAGATTCAAAGAAAAACGCAAAATAATTATGACCATATCTGCACTTTTCATTCTGGTGTTTTTCACAGTTTATGCTGCTAGCTGTTTTGTAACTGTTGGAAAACTCTTTAATGCAATATTCGGAATTAAATATCAGTATATGATGATCATAGGTGCAGCCTTTGTTATCTTTTATGTAATTATCGGTGGGTTTCTTGCTGAAAGTGCTTCAGACTTCATGCAGGCTATAGTTATGATATTCGCTTTGGTTGTTGTGTTTTTGACAGGGACTATCTCTGCAGGTGGCATATCTAATGTTTTTAGCAATATTAAGCAGATACCAGGTTTCTTCGAATTTTTCGGAATTGCCAGCCCGGTCTTGAAAGATGGTGTTCAGCAAGTTTCGGCAGCTGGACAACCTCTTTTTGGAGAAGCTGGTTCATATGGATTTATAACTGTTATATCTACACTATCATGGGGATTGGGTTATTTCGGTATGCCCCAGGTTTTATTGAGATTTATGGCTATTAGAGATATTAATGAGCTTAGTAAATCCCGTAGAATCGCAACAAGTTGGTGTGTTATTTCACTATTTGCTGCAGTTTCAATAGGTCTTATTGGAAGAACACTATATCCTTCTGCATTACTTACGCAAAGCGATTCAGAAAGTATATTTATTTTAATGAGTACAAACCTATTGCCACCTCTTTTTGCAGGATTAGTAATGGCAGGTATTCTTGCAGCAACTATTAGTTCAGCCGACTCATATTTGCTAATTGCTACTTCAGCAGTGGCACAAAACATATATAAAGGAATA
>JAAYPS010000039.1 GCA_012519655.1 Clostridiaceae bacterium
ACAACGAACTGTGAGAAGTCAGCAGAGGTCATAGTACCATTGTGGTTGCAAATGCAATGGGAAGGACTGAACTTTAGGAGATGTGAGTAAATGAAAGTAACCAAAGATGGGTTAAAGGATAGACAACTTCATACTGAAGGCTATCTGCAAAAGGTATCTGCGGAACAGAAAGAATATGCAGAAGGGTCCACCCATCAGCGGATTGCTGAAAACTACCACATCATTGCAGATTTTCAGACGGACAATCTACTGGAAAGGATTCTGCACAGAGACAATTTAAATCTAGCCTACAAGAAAGTAAAATCTAACAAAGGAGCTGGCGGAGTCGATGGGATGGGTGTAGATGAACTTCTAACGTATCTCAAAGAAAACAAAGAGCAACTAATCCAGCAGATAAGGGAGGGGAAATATAAGCCCAACCCAGTCCGAAGGGTGGAAATACCCAAGGAAGAAAGAGGTAAGGTCAGAAAACTGAGAATACCAACGGTGGTCGATCGAGTAATACAACAGTCAATCGCCCAGGTGTTATCTCCAATATTTGAAGAGAAGTTTTCAGAATGCAGTTTTGGCATTCGACCAAAACGAGGCGCCCATGATGCATTAAAACAATGCCAGGAAATAGTAAATGATGGTTATGTATATGTAGTAGATATGGATTTAGAGAAGTTCTTTGACACCGTGTGTTAAAGCAAGCTGATTGAAGTCCTATCGCGCACCATCAAGGATGGCAGAGTTATCTCATTGATACATGGGTATCTGAATGCGGGAGTGGTGCAGAATGGTCTGTTTGAAAGAACAGAAGTCGGGGTGCTCAAGGTGGACCGTTGAGTCCGCTTCTTGCAACATTATGTTGAATGAGTTAGATAAGGAACTTACCCGTAGAGGGCATAGATTTGTGTGCTATACGGACGATTGTATGATTTTATGTAAAAGCAGGAAAAGAGCAGAAAGAACCTTGAATAACATCGTACCATAACATTGAAGGTAAGCTTTTTCTCAAAGTGAACCGAGACAAGACGAAAGTGGCGCACATCAGCAAAGTAAGATACCTAGGCTATGCGTTCTACCGATTTAGAGGGAAGTGCAGGCTTCGGTTACACCCAAAATCCGTAGCGAAAATGAAGAGCCGAATATGAGAATTGACAGCTAGAAGCAATGGACGGGGGAATGAATATCGGACGCTAAAACTGACACAATTTATCAGAGGATGGGTAAACTACTCTGCCCTAGCCGATATGAAAAGGTTGCTAAGCGATACAGATGAATGGTTGCGCCGAAAGATAAGGGCTATTTATTGGAAACAATGGAAGAAGGTCAAAACTAGGTACAAAATGATTAAAAAGTATAACTTATCGGAATGGAAAGTACATGATATGGCTAACTGCCGGAAGGGTATCTGGCGTTCTTCCATTATGCTTAACAGTGTACTGACCAATAAAGAAATAGCCTGTCTTGGTTACATAACTATGACCGACTACTATTTGAAAGTCTGTGAAAACTAAGGAACGCCGTATACTGAACGGTACGTACGGTGGTGTGGGAGGTCGGTAGCTGTAATAATCAGCTACCTCCTACCCGATTATTTAGTTCTATTTAGTATAAATCTAAAAGAATATTAAAATATTATTTTGATACTAAAGTTCATTTGTTACTCGTTCAACGATTAAGAATCTGGTAATTCACAGAAGAAGATTGAGCAGAGACGCCTAAGTGCCTTTCTACATTTAATTAACTTTGTATTTGTCATTAATTAATAATAAAATAGTAAAAATAATTTTTATTTTACAAACAATGCCATGATATGTCTAAATATTATGATAAAATAGAAATATAAGTATTATAATCCATAAATTATAAACGAAAGGAGGTTTTAGTGTGAAGCTTGTATTAGAGTTTGCAACAGAAAAAAATAAAATCCCAATTGAATACAGAGTCGCATTTATGCATTTTTTGAAGAGTTGCATAAATAATGCAAATGGCGGAAAGTATTACGACAATTACTATGAAGAAAGTAAATCAAAGAACTTTAGTTTTGCAATATTTTTTGATAATCCAAAGTTCAGAGAGAAAGAAATTGAGCTTTCTTCGAACAGAGTAAAAATGCTTTTTACAACATCTGAAGAGTTGACTGGGTATATCTTTTACAGTAGTTTTCTAGAAAAAAAACACAAAAGAATTATTCTACCTGATGAGAATTCTATGGTCTTAAGAAGTATCATTAAGATAAAAGATCCTGTGGTTAAGAATAATAAAGCTATTATAAAAATGAATTCACCATTGGTAATACGTAATCATAATAAAGAAACAAATAGTGATTATTATTATTCATGTTCACACCGTAATTTTACAGAAGAAGCGCTCAAAGTAATCATAAATCAATTGAAACGAGAAGGCTTTCGTGGTGCATACTTAGATGGAGTGCAAATTTTACCTATTAAATGTAGGAAAGTAGTAATAAAACATTATGATTGCTTTATTGAAGCTAGTGTTGGTATTTTTATTCTGGAAGGAAATCCTGCAGTGCTAAACTATTTGATTCAGGCGGGTATAGGTTCTAGAAAAAGCGAAGGATTTGGAATGATGGAATTGCTTACGGAAAATGTGTAGGAAGGAGGAAAGAAAATGGAAGAAACCTACGATTCCAAACTAGAGTGTCTGGATTGGAGGTATTCTGCTGCTATTTTAGGATTAATCCAATATTTTAAGTTCGAGAACATGGAATATGACAGAGTTAGTTTTAGACAGAATCGAGATAGCATTGAATACAATCGTTCTGATATAAACAAGTCGAGATACCTTGCTTTTGCAGAAGATTATTTCCGAAGAGATATGCTGCATGCTGAAATCGAGGACAGGCTAAGAAAAGAAGAATTTGATGATGAACAAGTGAAAAATATAAATGCCAAATTGACGGGGAATACGGTAATGAAACGTATCTTTAGCAAGGTTAAGTTCGATGGTAGGAACAAGCAACAGATACTTGATCTTATTAATGAGAACCGTGAACAAATTATTTATGAAACATTTAAAAATAAAAAAAATTTATATGCAAATTTTTGTAACACCAATCTGTTCTTATGTGAGGAACAACCTCATTGTCGTCTGCTAGGATATAATATAGACGAGGGTAGAAAGAGTCGCTCTATTGCATATAACTTCAATGCAAACAGTTTTGTAGCGGTGGACATGCCTGAGTTTGATTTTATACCTTTTGCTTTTTCAAATACTTACGATTCATTATTCATCAATAATAATTCAAGTGTTATAAATCTGGTAAAAACAAACCGCGTATTAATGCGCATTGTTGAAGAAGAACTATCTGAGTCAAGTAATGGAAATGCTAAGACAGCGCTTTTTAAAGGTATAATCACGAGTGCAGAATTTATTAATTATGACGTTGAAGTGATTGTAAAAAATAGAGACAATTCTTATTTCCAGTCTCTATTTATTCGCAAAGAGGCAATTCAAGTATTAAAAACAATCGGAGATTTTAACGTTTTCTCAATTTCATATAAAGTTAATGAAAAATACTATATCAATATACAAGAGACAGTAATTAATTGTATATTAAATCAGTTGCTCGCAGATGACCTAATTGAGCTATTACTAAAATCAGAGAAGAATTATCAATATATTGTAAGCAGATTAATTTCATTAAATCTAAAAATAAAGGGAGTGACTATTATGACGGAAGGGATGAAGGGGGCGTATGCCTGCGCAAAAAAAGTTACAAGGAAAATCGAAAAAAACAAAGTTAGTGCTTATAAAAATAAGTTAATAAGTGCTATAGTTGCAGAGGATTATGGCAAAGTATGTGACATCTTGCTACAACTATCTTCGTCTTCAGAAATTTCTTTTAGTTTTGCGTATGACTTATTTGAGGACTTTGAGAAAAATAAGGAATTGGCGTACACATTTATTAATGCATTAGATAATTATAAGGAGGAGAAGTAATATGAAAAAATCAATCACCCTTACAGTTGTTGCAAACATGACGAGTAATTACTCTGAGGGACTAGGAAACATTGGAAGAGTGCAGAAGGTTTATAAGAACAAGAAAACCTATGCTAGCAGAAGCAGAGAAAGCCTAAAGAATGCAATAATGGTACATAGTGGAATGTACGATGACTTGAAGACAGTGGTAGATGGAGCAACTCAAAAAGAAGTTTCTGAAGAAGTGAATGTGGCAAACTGTAGGGCTCTAGAAGGTGGATATATGAATACAAAAGGAAATACATATGTAAGAAACAGTTCTTTCTACCTTACAGATGCAGTATCTTGTGATAGTTTCATTAATGAGACTAGATTCCATAATAATCTTTATCTTGCCAGTAATTATGCAAAAGCCAACAATATTAACCTACAGGAGAAGGCTGCTGAAGCGGGCTTGATGCCGTACCAATATGAATATGATAAATCATTAAAGGTTTATAGCATGACCATTGATTTAGAAATGATTGGAAAGGATCTGAATTTCAAAACAGAGGCGCCAAATGATGAAAAAACTTCAAGAGTAATTGCTCTTTTGGATGCAGTTGCCAATTTAACTTTGGTAGTCAGAGGAAACTTAGATAATGCAGAACCAATTTTTGTCGTAGGTGGAATGTCTGAGAGAAAGACGCATTATTTTGAGAATGTTGTAAATGTTCGGAATGAGGAACTGGTGATGAATGATGATTTAAAAAATAAGCTAAACGAAGGATATTCCTGTGGATTATTGCAAAGTTGCATTTTTAAGAATGAAGTAGATATCATTAAAAGCTTGAATCCAAAGAGTATAAAGAAGTTTTTTGAAGATCTAAAGGCTGAAGTAAAACAATATTATGGTATATAGAAGGACGTGAAAGAATGGAAGCATTAAGAATTCATCTGACACAGACTAGTGCAAATTATAAAAGAGAAGAAGTAATCGAAAATAAAATGACCTACCCGCTTCCACCTTTTTCAACAGTAATAGGCGCATTGCATCATGTATGCGGATTTGAAAGCTATAGGCCTATGGATATCAGTATTCAAGGTGACTATCATGCTCTTGGAAAAGAACCATATATTGATCATTGCTTCTTAAATTCAACGCATGATGACAGAGGAATATTAATAAAAATGGGTAATCCCGAGTATTTATCCAAGGCATATAGAAGAGTTGGCTACGCTTTGAAACCTCAGGGTAATAGCTTTCGTGATAGTAAAACTGTTATGGAGGAAGAAAGGACTCTCATAAAGGAATATCGGGACTTAAAGAATTTAAACGATGAAATATCCGTGTTTAAAAAGGGAAGGCTTATAGGATTTATGGACTTAATAAAAACACGTAAAGTTACACTAAGTGAAAAAAAGAAGAGATATGAAAAAAAGAGTACAGATTACTTCATAATTGAAGCTAGGGAAAAAGAAATTAAACAAATTGAAAAATCTATTAAGAATAGGGAAAAGTCCTTTATAGAACAAAACTACCGAATACCTATAGGTAAGTTTAAAACCCTAACTACTTCATTAAAATACTATGAGGTATTGTATGGGGTTGAATTAATAATCCATGTAAAAAGTGACAGAGAAACGCTGTATGAGATTTTAGGACACATAGATAACTGGAAATCTCTTGGGAGAAGTGAAGACTTTGTTCAGGTAAAATCAGCAAAGATCGTAGAACTCCAAGAAGAGATTGATAGTGAGTATGAATCAAGTTACCATGCTTATTTGGACGCTGATTTAATAGAAAGTGGCGATGTTTTGCTCAGAGATAAAAAGTTAGGAATAGATGCCCAAGGAACTAAATATTATTTAAACAAAAATTATCAACCAACGGATAAGACAGATGGTAAAAGAGTTTTTGAGAAAAAGAAAGTTTATTATACATCTGAATATAAGGTTGATAGTGAAACTAGAAATGTTTATCTTGATAAGTCCGAAAAGGAACCACTCATTGTGAATTTTTTATAATTAAGGTGGGATTATACATGAATATGGAAAACTACATAGCGAAGCCTGATAAAACTTTGTTAGAACATACCAAAGATGTAAAAGAACAACTAGAAGTAATGAGAAGAATCGGATATATACCAAACCAAAAGATATTCTGTCTTACTTACCATTCTTGTGAACATCATGATAAAGGAAAGGCAAATAGAGAGTTCCAAAAAAGAATCGTGTGCCGTTACAAATTTAATGCTGATAGGGAGATAGCACATAATGTGCTGTCTCTCTATTTTATTAAAAAAGATGATTATGAAGACGATGAAGATTATCATTGTGTTGCTTATGCAGTACTTACTCACCATGACTATTGTGATGAGTACGAAGTCATTACTCAACAGAAAGTCCTGATTAAAGAGTTGCTTTCTGAATTCGAAGAAGTTAGAGAAATTGGAACAAGAACTCTAAAAAGGATACTAGAAATGAAATATAATCCAAAAGCTATCCTTATCAAAGGGTTACTTATGCGCTGTGATTATAGTGCGAGTGCGGGACTTACTGTAGAATATGTAAATGATTTTCTAATTGAGAAGCTGAGAGAGATGATGAAGAAATGGCAAAAAGAGAATTCAGAAGCTTCGTGGAATAGTATGCAGATATTCTGTAAAGAACATACAAATGAAAACATCATTATTACTGCGCAAACTGGAATGGGAAAAACAGAGGCAGGGCTTTTATGGCTTGGAAACCACAAAGGGTTCTTTATTCTTCCTCTGAGAACTGCTATTAATGCGATTTATGCACGTATAAAAAAGGATACTCTTTGCGATGAAAATCTAGACGAATGTCTGGCGTTACTGCATTCCGACACATTGGCATACTATACCCAAAATATCAACTCTGAGGAAATTAACATTTCTGAATACTTTAATAGGACTAAACAACTATGTACTCCACTCACAGTTACGACATTAGATCAAATTTTTGATTTTGTCTTCAAATATCCTGGCTATGAAATGAAGTTAGCTACTCTTTCATACTCAAAGGTCATCATAGATGAAATTCAGATGTATGGTCCAGATTTACTAGCTTATCTGACTAAAGGAATTGAGATGATAATAAAATATGGTGGTAAGGTTGCAGTGCTAACAGCAACATTAGCTCCTTTTGTTAAAGATATTTTAGTGGAAAAAGGCTGTATGAAAGAAGCTGTTTGCAAAAAATATACAAATGATATAAAAAGACATAACCTGAAAGTTTATCATGAAAAAATATACGCTAAACATATTGCAGATAAATACTATTCTAATAAGAATAATAAACTTAGTAATAAGATTCTAGTGGTGTGTAACACTGTCAAAAAGGCACAGGAAATATATAAGGAATTGGAACAGTTAATTGATGAGGAAAATTTACGCATTTTGCACAATAAATTCATAAAACAGGATCGTAGTAACAAAGAAGAGGACATATTAGAGTTTGGAAAAACATATAGGGAAAACAATGTTATTAACAACGGAAATATTATATGGATAACGACTTCAATTGTTGAAGCAAGTCTTAATATTGATTTTGATTTTCTGTTTACAGAACTTTCGGACTTAAGTGCTCTTTTTCAGAGAATGGGACGATGCAATCGAAAAGGAATTAAGGATACACTAGAATATAACTGCTTTGTTTTTACGGAAATTGACGAAGGAACGATCCGTCATGGAGAAAGAGGTTTTATAGATCAAACAATTCATGAATTGTCTAAAAAAGCGTTACAGAATTTGGACGGAATTATCACTGAAGCAGAAAAAGTGAAGTTGCTAGAAGAACATTTTTGTACGAAGGACCTACAGGGAAGTAAATATATGCGGGACTTCAACAAGATATTTGATGAAATATCGGAGATTGAGCCTGGAGAAATCAAAAAAAATGAGATTAACTTTAGAAATATTCTCTCTTATTCAGTGATTCCAAAAGCTGTGTATGACGAAAAGAGGGAAGCAATTGAGAGACTTATAGTGATTTTAGAAAAAAAAGATTCTTTATGGGAGCAGAAGATTAGAGCAGCAAATGACATCAGAAATTACACCCTAGCTGTTGAACCCTATGTCTTAAGAAAATCAAAATTAATAACTTCTTTTCAACTAGGAAGAAGAGAGATAATTTATGTCATAGATTGCTACTATGATAAGCTAGGATTTCGAATGAAAAAAAATGACGGATTTCAAACCCTTTAAGGAGAGAAATGTATATGACAAAGCAGATAACTGGAGTAATGATGTATTATTATTATGTCTGTAAACGTAAGCTGTGGTATTTTTACAACTGTGTTCAAATGGAGCGTGGAAATGAGAATGTAGAGATTGGAAAACTTCTGGATGAGAATAGTTATATGCGGGAAGAAAAGCATATTAATATAGGTAATGTAATCAACATTGACTTTTTACGTTCCAGGGGTATTCTTCATGAAGTGAAGAAGAGCAATAATATTGAAGAAGCATCTGTCTGGCAAGTAAAGTATTATTTGTATTATCTAAAAAACCATGGTGTGGAAATGAAAGCAAAGATTGATTATCCTTTGCTTAAACAAACACTGGAAGTAGAATTAGAACCAGGTGATGTTAGTGTAATTGAAAATGATTTAGGTAATATTATGGAGATTGTAAAGAATCCAATTCCACCAATTTTAAAGCAAAGTAGAATTTGTAAAAAATGTGCGTACTATGACTTGTGTTTTATTTAAAGGAGGGGTCATGAAGGAAAGTTTTTATATTTATAATAATGGAACATTAAGGCGTAAAGACAACACAATTCAGTTTATTAACGAAAATAATGAGAAACGCAACATCCCCATTGAACGGGTAAATGATATTTATGTTATGTCGGAAATGACATTCAATACGAGTCTGATAAATATTTTATCCTCGAAAGGAGTTACGGTACATTTTTTCAATTATTATGATTTCTATAAGGGGAGTTTTTACCCGAGGGAGACCTTATTGTCAGGGAAATTACTCGTAAGTCAAGTCGCTCACTATATGGATGAATATAAGCGTCTTGAAATAGCAAAGAAGTTTGTCGAAGGAGCTGCTGCGAATATTTACCGAAATCTTCGATATTATAACGGAAGAGGCAAAGATGTACAAAGCTTTATGGATGACATAGATTGTTACAAAAAAGGAATACCAAAAGCGAAAAACATTCAAATGCTTATGGGGATTGAAGGAAATATCAGGCAGAGATATTATGAAGCTTGGCCGGTATTGATTAATCAGGAAATCGATTTTGATAAAAGGGTAATGCATCCACCTGATAATGCGATTAACAGCCTTATATCATTCGTAAACACCCTGATTTATACAAAAATACTATCCGAGATTTATCAGACGCAACTAAATCCTACGATCAGCTATCTCCATCAACCAGGGGTAAGAAGGTTTTCTTTATGTCTAGATATTTCAGAAATATTTAAGCCCTTGATAGGAGATAGATTGATATTTTCCCTTCTAAATAGAAATCAGATTACTGAAAGAAGTTTCACAAAAGGGCTTAATTATCTTCATTTAACAAAAGAAGCATCAAAGACCATTATAGCGGAGTTAGAGTCACGACTTAAAACTACAATAAAGCACAAGGACCTAGGTAGGAATGTATCCTATCAACACTTAATTAGACTTGAGGCATATAAGCTTATTAAACATCTATTAGAAGAAAAGCCATATGAGCCATTTGAAATATGGTGGTGAACTATGGGGAGAGGAAGCTTTTAATATGTATAACATATTAGTTTACGATATAGTAATGGATGAACGAGGAAAGAAAGTACTCCCAAAAGTATACAAAACATGTAAAAAGTACTTAACGCATATTCAGAATTCAGTGTTTGAAGGTGAATTATCAAAAGCACAGTTGTTTCAACTAGAATTAGAATTGAAAAAGCATATTAGACAGGATAAGGATTCACTTATTATATTTAAAGCAAGAAATAAAAGATGGTTGGATAAGGAGTTTTGGGGAAAGAAAGATGATAAGATGTCACACTTTATTTAAAAAGATATTTCCTGTGATTATAATTGAGCGACTTTCTACGTTTATTCAAATGGTGATAATCTGTATTCTAATATATTCCTTTCATTGTATTGATACCTAAATATGTGTTCCTAATATAATGAAAGCAATTATTGTATCGATGGAAATTTTCACATATATACATAATAAAGATATATCAGGAGTTCGTTATTTGATGATGAAATAAGCGATCAAATCTGTATTTTTTAACTCTGTCGACCTATAATGCGGTAAAAAAGTGCATAGGTTGACAATGATAGTAGAAATCAGGGAAAATCAAATATATACACTATTATTTTTAGTTAGATGTATGCTGTTTATTAAGAAATGTTTTAGGTTGACAATCATATGGCTTCAAACTATAGTGTTTACAGTTGTTAATATTGAACGGATTAGAATCTAACCATAGTGGAATGTAAATAATTTCAAAACTTAAAATATGAGTTGTTCTATCATATTAGAATCTAACCATAGTGGAATGTAAATTGAGATTTTTAAAAGATTGCGAAAAAGCATTAGGCATTAGAATCTAACCATAGTGGAATGTAAATCTTATAAAGAATGGAAAAAAC
>JAAYPS010000040.1 GCA_012519655.1 Clostridiaceae bacterium
GTTTAAATTATTTCTAATTAATACTGGAAAGAACATAATACTATCAGCTAGTTCTGTTCTATTACCAGTAATCAATTTTGCTAAAAAGTCTATTATTCTTTGTAATTCTACATCTTTCATTTTGACATTACGTATTCCACTCATGTATTGTAAAATTTCTAGTGTAACTCTATTTTCTTTATTGTCAATTGATTTTTGAATATCCTGTTGCAATGAAGTAACAGAACTGCAAGGAATGTTGTTCTCTTCTGAAGCTTTTACTTCACATATTACAAACTTAATTTGATTGTCTACTATTCTTATACCTGGCACATCAATACCGGGAGTATGTTTGCTTAATTCTACTGGTTCAATATTCATTTTTTTATCTGCTTCTTCATAAAACATACAATTATATTTCTTCTCTAGTAATAACTGTGCCATCCATTCCGTTACTCTTTCTCTTCGAACGTCAAACTGGGGGATCTTTGCTTTTTGTGGAATCGTAATCTTCGCAACTTGCTCATTAAATTTTTTAACAAAGGTTGGGTTTAGATTCTTCGAGCCATAATAATTTAAATTTACATTATGTACTTTAGACTTTTTAATTTTCTTAACAAGATACTCTTTTAAATCAGTAAAACTTTGTTCGTTATCGATATCATATTCAAACAACTTAACAGTCAGACTATTCAATTTTGTTGATGCTAATTCCTTAACACTCATAAATTAAATCACCTTTTTAACAAGTTTATTACAACTTATGTGTAGGATTCTTTAGTCAATATCATTATTATAGCATAGGGTTCTGCCTCATAGCTGTGGAATTTAATGAACTGTGAATACTGTATCATAGCAAATCTTGATAATATATGTCCTTTGATTAATGGATAGTCATTGTACTGTAGATTGACTTTTGTTCATCTCTCTCAGTCGAACACTTGTTCTTATTGTAGCATAAATCAAATTACATAACAACAACTACCAAAAAAATTGTTCTTTGAATTGTTAAATAATTGGGTATCATATACTTGCACAGTCTTGAATAAGACTCTTTCTAATAATTCTTTCCCTTGATATAGAAGTTATTCATTATGTTTTAACCCACACGAACAGGGTTTTAATCCTGTCCGTGTATTGTTAGTATAAATAATAAATAGTTTAAGAGCTATGGATTACTCCTTTTCTAAAAGAAACTCAACATAATTTCTACCTTCGCCTGTTACTTTGAAAGAAGTGCCAGTGTAATCTACTATGCTGGTAAACTTCAGTGTATAGGGCACATCATAGTCAAGCTTATCAAACCGTAGTACTATGGTTTTTGCATTTACATACAACACTGCAAGAGGCACTTTTTTGACAATCATGCCGTTGTAGGTATACTCAAGGGTGTAGTTTGACGGTGAAAGGTTGTTTTGATTAAAAGACAACTCTTTATCAAAGTCAAGCTTCACAGAATCGGTTGAAATAGGCGTTGCATCTATTATAGAAGGACTTGATTTTGCTTCGGATGAAGCATTAAAGTAATCATATCTATTTGTGCCTAATTGGTTACCTAGGTAGTCTTTAAACCTATAGCTTACGTTGACCTCATATTCTCTTTTTGCCACTAAATCGCTATCATTGAAGAACAAAGTTACCTTGTATGGATGTATGGCAGAATCATATAATGCGCGTACAGGGGTAATCTTGTCCGTACCACGTCTTTGCTTTACATAGTACATACTTTCATCTGATGCACTAATAGCATCTGGTATATTGGTAAAATATACTTCTATCGTTTGCTTATCGATAGCATTAACATCCTGTATATCAAACTTATCCGAATATCCATAATCGGCCTCAAAGGAATATGTCATTTCACTTATGTATTCTTGACGAGTAACATCGTTCAGGTTATTAATAGTGATATAGTACTTGTCATTTTTAGTAAATCTTCCATCGATGTTTAAAAAGAGTACCTCTCCTGTATTAGGGCCTTGGCTTTCTACCGTTACTTTATTTATTTTAATTGGATTATTATCCTCATCTGTCAAGTAGAAGTTATAAACTTGCTGAGCAAGGAAAGGATTAACCTCTTTATTGAAATTTAGCAACAGTGTTTCCCTGTCAAAGGCAATTATTTCTACAAGCTTAAAAGTATCTGCTTCTCCAGCCACTGCTGTAAAGCTCATTTCATCAGCTTTCCCATCGTTTAGCTTAACACCGTATGAGCTTATCATATCCCCATCGATTCTAATGGTATATACCTCCCCCTCTTCGAAAGTATCTGACTTCAGGGTTAATAATATACAATTGTCTTCTGACACTACAGTCCTTGCTAAAAGCTGATCTCTTGTGCCTTCTGCAAACTCATAACCATCTTCGTAGATTGTATAGTAAATGTTATTTTCACTGTTGATATTTACAGGATGTGTAAAATAAACTTTAACAGACTTTTTATTTACAGGCTCTATTTTATGAATTCTAAAAAAGTTTGATTCAACCTTCTCAGGCTTACTACCTATGAAGGCACAATAGAGAACATCAACTACATTACCGTCTTCATCTTCAATGTCTCTTATTTCTATAGTATACTCAACACCCGGTCTGTGTCTTTCAGTCTTTAACATAACATAATAATCATCAAAATCCTCAATATCAAACCTAAGTTCTTTATCTTCATCCACTGCCTCGTATATATAAATATCACCAAAATCCTTTATCTTTTCATTAAACTCTATTGATACATTCTGTTGATCGAAAACAAGGATCTCTACTATTTCGGTTTTTACCTCATCTTCTTCAACTTCCTCAACTTCTTCAACCTCTTCAACTGTCTCAGGGATAAAGCCTATCTTTATTGCATCCTTTTCGGTTATTATATTTGCATCGATTAACTTATAAAACAGCTCTTTATCAGTTGATTTCTCCTTAATTGTCAATGCACTGTAGATGATGTTTACAGCTTCAGAACGTAAAAAGTTTGTATTATCTTCTACTTTTGCTATGTAAAATAAATCAGTTACCAAGCCTATCTCATATGCCTTTCTATATATGCTTTCCCAAGTATAGTCAATATTCATTTGGTAACCTAGAATTTCTAACATAATCTTAATGAAACTTTTTTCGGTGACATAATCATTAGGTTTATAATTGCCTGATGGATCGCCATTTAGAATGCCTTCTTTAGCGCAATACCCAACATAAGGAGCATACCACTCGTTTGGGGGTACATCGGGGAAGACTGTTGTACTGTAGTTTTGGGAATTGACCATTACATGTAATTGCTGCCCAAGAACTCTTACTGCAAAGGTAGCAGCCTCACCTCTAGTCAACTTATTGTTTAGTAGATAATCACCATTGGAACCGGTTAAAATATTCAATGTATTAAGAACTTCTGCCTTCTGTTGAAGTGTAGTGTTCACAGGTACTGCAAACGATGAAAAACTCAACGTGGATAATAGGCAAATAATTAAAAATATCGCTGAAATAGATTTGTGTTTCATCTTCATCTTTCGTTTCTCCTTTGCATTTAGATATTTTTACATTTACATTATATCAATCATAGAAAATAATGTATATCATATTCGACAAGTTTTTTTAGAAAAAGTTCCCTAAATAAGAAAACTCCCAAGTTTAAGGGAGTTTCATAATCATATTACCGTGCCATTTTATATGTTGGAACAAGTATCTTTACATATTCTTTTATCTCTAAACTGTTCTTTGATTTGTAAACTTTCTGCTTTAATAGCTCCAATTCTCTTTTTAGAAGCTCATAGTCGGTATGAATGGGTTTTGCTACAAATATTTTATTATGCTTTGTAGCTTTAAGACCCTCCTCATTTAAAAGAAGTTCTTCGTACAGCTTTTCGCCAGGTCTAAGCCCTGTTATTTCAATATCAATATCTTCATTTGGCTCAAAGCCCGACAGCCTTATTAAATTCTTCGCCAAATCCATTATCTTCACAGGCTCACCCATATCCAATACAAAGATCTCTCCGCCTTCTGCCATAGCACCAGCTTGGATAACAAGCTGAACTGCCTCTGGTATGGTCATAAAGTACCTTGTAATATCTGGATGTGTGACGGTAACAGGGCCACCGTTTTCAATCTGCTTTCTAAATAATGGTATAACACTTCCGTTACTGCCTAATACATTGCCAAAACGTACCGCCACAAATTCAGTCCTGCTTTTTGTATTAATGGCCTGAATAATCATCTCGGCTATACGTTTTGATGCACCCATAACATTTGTTGGGTTTACAGCCTTGTCGGTGGATATAAGTACAAACCTATTTGCATTATATTTATCTGCACAATTTGCTACATTCCATGTGCCAAATACGTTATTCTTTATAGCCTCTTCCGGATTGTCCTCCATTAACGGCACATGTTTATGGGCTGCAGCATGGAACACAATATGCGGTCTATATTGACAGAATACCTCGTCAAGCCTATCCATCTCACGAATGTTTGCAATAACAGGAGAGATATCAAGCTCAGGGTAATTTCTTTTTAGCTCGTTTAATATCTCATATAAGTTGTTTTCATAATTGTCCAGCATTATTAGCTTTCGCGGATTGTAAGATGCAATCTGCCTGCAAAGCTCTGAACCAATCGACCCTCCGCCACCTGTTACCATTACAACTTTACCACTTAAATAGCTTGCAATACCTTCTAAATCAACCTTTATTGGTTCTCGACCCAATAAGTCCTCTATATCAACATCCTTAACTCTTGTGAGCATCACTTCTTCATCAATAAGCTGGGACATTGAAGGAAGTATCTTAACCTTGCACTCTGTTTTAGCGCATTGTTCATATATCCTATTTATAACAGATGTCTTTGCAGATGGTATAGCAATTATTATCTCACTAATATCTTTCTTATCTACAACATCAGCTACATCATCTATTCCACCTAAAACAGGTACACCGTTTACCTTTCTGCCCTTTTTATAATCACTGTCATCTAAGAAGGCTACAGCTCTGTAGTTTAACTCTGTATGAAGTTCCATTTCTTTAGCAATCATTGCACCAGCATCACCTGCCCCTATAATTAAGACTCTTCTAATATTATCCATCTTAATTACACGCCCACGTGCTAATCGCCTATATACTCGGTATGCTAACCGTGAACCACCTATAAGGAAAACATCAATCATTCCCACAATAACAAAAATACTACGGGGTGCAAGCCTGTTTATAAATGCAATATATAAAAATATTGCACCATTTGTTATAGCTGATGCTAAAAACACGCTTACAAGCTCATAAACACCTGCATACCGCCATAGACTTCTATATAACTTAAAGGGTATAAATACAGCAATTTTAAGTATAATAGATACTACCAATAGAGGCATAATTTTGTCCACGAAACTTTTCGGAATGGTTTCAAAGTCGAAATCAAACCTAATAAAGTATGCACAAAAAAAAGATATCGTTAATAACACCATATCTGACAAAACAAATAATCCTGACTTTAGTTTCTGTTTCA
>JAAYPS010000041.1 GCA_012519655.1 Clostridiaceae bacterium
GAAACAAATGCGATTTTCAATGGATAACATAATTAAATTAATAAAAACCAAGATAAAAAATGTATTTAAACTCCGAACGGTATATATAACAGTTTATAATCTGTTAATAAAGGAATTGAAAAAGCACGGTGTTGATAAAAGTTTTATTTATGATATTCATGAAATGAAAAAATTTGATGTGTTAACTGCAGCAATGGACTTAGAGGAGCTTTACCAAGTTTTATCCAATAAAATGAGGGTTGATATAAAGAGCTCAAATGAAGGGTTGCCGGATATATCTGAGATTATCCTATATCTTGAAGACAATTACTCTGATTGTAATCTATCATTACAGCATATGGCATGTAAGTACAATACAACATACTCTAATTTTAGCCATTACTTTAAAAATAACACAAAGGAAAATTATTCATCTTATTTAGAAAGGATCCGAATCCGTCATGCAAAAGAATTATTAAAGACTGACTTATCCATTGATAAAATAGCTACGAAAGTTGGATATACAAATGCAAACAGCTTTAATCGTGCATTTAAAAGACAAGAGGGGACAACACCGGGAGAATTCAGAAAAAATTTTGAATGAAAAATGACCAGCTTATATGTTCAGTATTTTAAGCGAGCGATATAACAAATTATTAAGGTTTTAAAGCTATTTAGTATTACGAGAAAGCAAAAAAATGAAATTTGAAATGAATGTAACCTTGGAGGTTCTAAGATTATTTGATATAAGAAAGGAAGATTAAGATGGGTATAATATCCAAAGAGAAAAATCAGATTATATGGAAAATGAATGGGGAAAAGTTAGTTATTGAACCATGGGGACGCAACAGTTTTAGAGTCCGTTCCAGAATGATGGGCGAAATAATGGATACTGATTTTGCACTTTTGCCCGCAGAGCAAGTAGATGCTCAGATTGAGATGTCTGAGGATGAAGCAACCATAACAAATGGGAAAATACGTGCTGTAATAAGGGAAGTAGGCTGGTCCCAAAATTGTCAGATTAGTTTTTACAATGATAAAGGAGACTTGCTGCTTCGGGAAATAGGGCAACAGGGGGCTCTCAATTTAACACCTCGCAAATTTAAACCCATTATTGGTGGAGATTTTCGTCTGACTATGTCTTTTGAGAGCAATGAAGATGAAAAACTATATGGGATGGGGCAGTACCAACAAGAGATTTTAGACATAAAAAATTGTAGCTTTGAGCTTGCACATCGCAATTCCCAAGCAAGTGTTCCTTTCGTGTTGTCCAGTCTTGGGTATGGCTTTTTATGGCATAACCCTGCCATAGGAAGAGCAAATTTTGCAAGAAATAAAACTGAATGGTATGCAGAAAGCACAAAACAATTGGATTATTGGATTACGGCAGGAGATACACCTGCAGAGATAGTAGAGGCATATGCCGATGCTACTGGTAAGGTTCCCATGATGCCAGAGTATGGTTTGGGATTTTGGCAATGTAAGCTAAGATATTATAATCAGGAACAGCTATTAGAGGTGGCTCGTGAATACAAGCGAAGAAACCTCCCAATTGATGTTATTGTGTGTGACTTTTTCCATTGGCCTAAAATGGGAGACTTCAGGTTTGATGAAGAATTTTTCCCAGACCCAAAAGCCATGGTGGACGAACTAAAAGAAATGGGTATTGAGCTAATGGTTTCAGTATGGCCTCAGGTTGATCTTGAGAGTGAAAACTATGAAGAAATGAGAAACAAAGGCCTACTAGTGAAGCCAGAGATGGGCGTAAATATTAGCATGCTTTTTGGCGGCTACAGCAACTTTTTCGATGCAACAAATCCAGAAGCACGAGAATATGTTTGGAAAAAATGCAAAAAGAATTATCATGATTATGGTATTAAAATCTTCTGGCTTGATGAAGCAGAACCTGAATTTAGTGTATATGATTTTGATAACTACAGATACCATATAGGGCCCAATGTCCAGATTGGAAATGTATACCCTCAAGCGTATTCAAGAACCTTTTATGACGGCATGAAAGAAGAAGGGCAAGAAAACATCATAAATCTTGTTCGATGTGCCTGGGTAGGAAGTCAACGGTATGGTGCTTTAGTTTGGTCAGGTGATATTCACTCTAGCTATGATGATTTTCGAAAACAAATATGTGCTGGTTTGCATATGGGCATATGTGGTATTCCGTGGTGGACAACTGATATTGGAGGATTCCATGGTGGAGACCCTGATGATGAGGGCTTTAGAGAGCTGTTAGTAAGATGGTTCCAATATGGAACATTTAGTCCCGTTATGAGATTGCATGGCGATAGAAAACCTCAAACAAAACTATACGGTAAAGATGGACGCCCAGCGCTATTTACCGGCAGCAAAAACGAAGTTTGGAGTTTTGGGGATGAAGCCTATGAGATTTTAAAGAAGTATATGCAATTTCGGGAAGTTATGCGACCTTATACTCGTGAACTTATGAAGCAAGCTCATGA